>JAYTAY010000320.1:0-3380 GCA_043737255.1 Luteimonas sp. | reverse complement strand
GCCGTGCACCCGTCGTGGTGGGGTTCGGGATCAAGGACGCAGCCAGCGCAGTAGCGATGGCGAGGGATGCCGATGGTGTCGTCGTCGGCAGCGCCCTGGTCGCCGCGCTCGCTGAATCAGTCGATATCGATGACGCGGCGCGACACGCAGCGGCTTTCCTTGCGCCATTGCGTGCGGCGCTGGACCGCCGCAACTGACCCGCGCGCCGTGAGCTAGACTGTCGTGCTGACGGCCTGACTCGAGAATCACGCAAGCGCATGTCCTGGTTGAAAAAATTGATGCCGGCGCGGATCCGGACCGACACTGGTGCGGGCAGGAAACGCAGCGTGCCCGAAGGCCTCTGGGAAAAATGCGAGCGTTGCGGTGCCGTGCTGTATCGGCCCGAACTCGAGGAAAACCTCGAGGTCTGTCCCAAGTGCAATTTCCACATGCCGATCCGCGCGCGCGCGCGCCTGACCGCATTGCTCGACGGGGGCAAGGGCGAGGAAATCGCTGCCGAACTCGGCCCCATTGACGTGCTCAAGTTCAAGGACCAGAAGAAATATTCCGAGCGGATCAAGGCCGCGCAAAAGTCCACGGGTGAACGCGATGCGCTGATCGCGATGCGTGGCGAACTCAAGGGCCAGCCGATCGTCGCCTGTGCATTCGATTTCGCCTTCATGGGAGGCTCGATGGGCTCGGTGGTAGGCGAACGTTTCGCCATCGCCGCGGAGACTGCGCTGCAGATCGGTTGTCCGTTCGTTTGCTTTTCCGCAAGCGGCGGCGCGCGCATGCAGGAGAGCTTGTTCTCGCTGATGCAGATGGCCAAGACCTCGGCGGCGCTCGGCCGCCTGCGTGCCGCCGGCGTGCCTTATATCTCGGTGATGACGCATCCAACCACCGGTGGCGTGTCGGCCTCGTTCGCGATGCTCGGCGACATCAACATGGCCGAGCCCGAGGCGCTGATCGGATTCGCCGGCCCGCGCGTCATCGAGCAGACCGTGCGCGAAACATTGCCGGAAGGCTTCCAGCGTTCGGAATTCCTGCTGGACCACGGCGCCATCGACCAGATTTGTGATCGCCGCGAGTTGCGCGATCGCCTCGCGCGGCTGCTCGCCTTGATGATGAAAAAGCCCATGCCCGAAGACGATACGGTCGTGTTCGCATGAGCCGTAGATACTTCGGCACCGATGGCATTCGGGGGCGCGTTGGCGAAGGTGCGATCTCGGCTGATTTCGTGCTGCGCCTCGGCAATGCGTACGGACATGTGTTGACGGGTGTAGTGCAGGACGGGCGCGAGTGGCGCAAGCCGGTCGTGATCATCGGCAAGGACACGCGCATCTCCAACTACATGTTCGAGGCCGCGCTTGAAGCGGGACTGGTCGCGGCCGGTGTCGACGTGCAATTGATGGGGCCGATGCCTACGCCCGCCGTCGCGCACCTGATCCATTCGATGCGCGCCGATGGCGGCATCGTGATTTCCGCATCGCATAACCCGCACTACGACAACGGCATCAAGTTTTTCACCTCGCAGGGCGAGAAACTCGACGACGCCAGCGAACTGGCGATCGAGGCCGCGCTCGAGCAGCCGTTCCGCACAGTGCCTTCGGAAGCGTTGGGTCGCGCGGTGCGCACCCGCGACGCGATCGGGCGTTATGTCGAAGCCTGCAAGAATTCGGTACCCAAGGGTTTCGATCTCAGCGGCATGCGCATCGTCGTCGACTGCGCCAACGGGGCGACCTACCAACTGGGGCCGCTGGTGTTGCGCGAACTGGGTGCGCGCGTGGACGCCATCGGCATCGACCCCAACGGCCTGAACATCAACGATGGCGTTGGCTCGACCCATCCGCAGCAGCTTGCAGAACGCGTCCGCGCAACCGGTGCAGAGCTGGGCATTGCGTTCGATGGCGACGGTGACCGCGTGCTGTTCGTTGATGGCGACGGCGTGGTGCGCGACGGCGACGAGTTGCTGTACGTGCTGGCGACCGATTGGCAGCAAAGCGGCCGATTGCGCGGTCCGGTGGTAGGTACCTTGATGACCAACTACGGTTTCGAGCGCGCAATGGATGCTCTCGGCATCGGTTTCGTACGCGCCCAAGTTGGCGATCGCCACGTACACAAGGCGCTGGTCGAACACCGAGGCGTGCTCGGCGGTGAAGCATCCGGACACCTGTTGTGCATGGATCGCGCCAGTACCGGCGATGGCATCGTCAGCGCGTTGCAGGTGCTGGAAGTGCTGCGACGTCGCGGTATCAACCTGCGTGATGCCTTGCAAGGGTTGTGCAAGGTCCCGCAGAAGACCATCAATGTCCGCGTCGGCAATGGCGCCAGGCCGGCCGAAACCGAAAGTGTGAAATCCGCATTGAAAGATGCGCTGGCGGCTGTGAACGGGCGTGGCCGCGCTTTCCTGCGTCCATCAGGCACGGAACCGGTGGTACGGGTCACGGTCGAAGCCGATGACGACGCGCTGATGCAGACCACCTTGGACAAACTTGCCGATGCGGTGCGTGCCGCTGCTGCTCACTGAGCCACGGAGACTACACATGACATCGCAAATCCCCACCCTTGATATCCGCCGTTTCGACAGCGATCGCGAAGCCTTCGTTGCCGAACTTGGCGCGGCTTATCGCCAATGGGGTTTCGCCGGCATCAGCGGCCATGGCATCCCGCAGTCGCAAATCGACGAGTCCTACGATGTGTTCAGGCGTTTCTTCGCGTTGCCGGAAGAGGCCAAGAAGAAGTACCACGTGCCCGGCGGCGGCGGCGCGCGGGGCTATACGCCGTTCGGCGTGGAAACCGCAAAAGGCGCGAAGTATTCTGACCTGAAGGAGTTCTGGCACATCGGGCGCGAGATTCCGCGCGACTCCCAATATGCCGATGTGATGACGTTGAATCTTTGGCCGCAGGAAGTGCCGGAGTTCAAGGCAGTCGGCTACGGTCTCTACGACACGCTCGACAAGCTTGGTTCGCGGGTCCTGTCGGCGCTGGCGCTGCACATCGGTTTGCCCGAAGACTATTTCGTCGACAAGACCAATTTCGGTAATTCGATCCTGCGTCCGATCCACTACCCGCCGATCACCGCCGACGACATTCCCAACGTGCGCGCAGGTGCGCACGAGGACATCAACCTGATCACGTTGCTGGTCGGCGCGAGCGCAGCCGGCCTGGAGGTCAAAGCCCGCAACGGCGACTGGGTGCCGTTCACGTCTGAGGCCGACACCATCGTGGTCAATATCGGCGACATGCTGCAACGCCTGACCAACCACGTCTATCCATCGACCACGCATCGTGTGGTCAATCCTCCGGGCGAGAAAGCGCGGCAACCACGTTATTCGACGCCGTTCTTCCTGCACCCAAATCCTGACTTCGTCATCGACGTATTGCCTTCGACAATCACTGCC
>JAYTAY010000319.1:0-3382 GCA_043737255.1 Luteimonas sp. | reverse complement strand
ACTCAGCCGCCCATCATCTTGTCGTGGCCGGCCTGCATTTCGGCGGCGCTGAGGCTGCCATTGCCATCGGTGTCCATGGTCTTGAACATCGAACGCGTGCCAGCCACGTGTTCATCGCTGGACACCATGCCGTCGGCGTTGGTGTCGATCATCTTGATCTTGTCGGCCGCCGACATGCGCATGTCGCTGCCCATTGCCTTCGCTCCGGTTTCCATCTCCGCAGCGCTGACCATGCCGTTGCTGTCGGCGTCCATGCTGGTGAACATCGAACTGGCGCCCATGTCGTGCTCTTCACCGGTAACCATGCCGTCGCTGTTCTTGTCCATCATCGCCATCATTGCATCCATGCCGGTGGTGGCAGGCATCGGCGCCTCCGGAGTCGGCATCGGTTCCGGTGTCATCGACTGGGTCGTCGCCATCGGGACTGTTGTATCGGCGGCCGTGTCGGCGGCGGCATCACGATTACAGCCGCCCACGGTCATCGCGATTGCCATCGACATCGCCGTGATCACTGCACGGTTGTTTGGGTACATGCAATTCATGCTGCTACTCCATTCCCAGGGTCGATCGTAGCCTTCACCCACTGCGGTTACGGGGCTGTCAATGATCGAGACATGGACATCGCTTCGCGTATTACTCGTGGGTATGCGGCAGTGCGTCTACAACACAAGCTACAGGCCCCGCGATAGAGACATCCTATAAACGAGATAGGCGGTGGCGATGAACGTTCACCGTGTCTGCAGAAAAACACCTTTCAAACAATCGTTACGCGCTCTCATAACAGATTTTTCACGATGCGCTGGCGCACCGTTACGCTTGGTGCGGCACTCCCGCCGCAGCGACTGCACAGGAAGCTGACAATGGCCACCCGCAAACCTCCCAGCAAGCAAACGCGTGACACCAGCAAGGGCAGCACCTCCGCAGGCGAACTGGGCAACGGCGGCGAACTGCATCAAGGCGTCGCCGGCAAGCATGCAGTGCTGACCACCAATCAGGGCACGCCAATTTCGGACAACCAGAATTCGCTGCGCGCGCACCCGCGCGGACCGACCCTGCTGGAAGATTTCATCCTGCGCGAGAAGATCACCCACTTCGACCATGAGCGCATTCCCGAACGCATCGTGCATGCACGCGGTTCGGCGGCGCATGGCTTTTTCGAGTTGACCAAGTCGCTGAAGAAATACACCACCGCGCAGGTGCTGAGCGACGTCGGCGTGCGCACGCCACTGTTCACGCGTTTTTCCACCGTCGCCGGCGGCGCCGGCTCGGTCGACACGCCGCGTGACGTGCGCGGTTTCTCGGTCAAGCTTTACACGCAACAGGGCAACTGGGATCTGGTCGGCAACAATATCCCGGTGTTCTTCATCCAGGACGCGATCAAGTTTCCAGACCTGGTGCACGCGGTGAAGATGGAGCCCGATCGCGGTTATCCGCAGGCCGGCAGTGCACACGACACCTTCTGGGATTTCATCTCGCTCACGCCCGAAGCCATGCACATGATCATGTGGGCGATGTCCGACCGCACCATCCCGCGCTCGCTGCGGATGATGGAAGGCTTCGGCGTGCACAGCTTCCGGCTGATCAATGCCGCCGGCGAGTCGACCTTCGTCAAGTTCCACTGGCGGCCGAAGCTGGGCATCCAGTCGACGGTGTGGGACGAGGCGGTCAAGCTGCAGTGCGCCGACAACGATTTTCATCGTCGCGACCTGTTCGAGGCGATCGAATCCGGCGCTTTCCCGGAATGGGAATTGTCGGTGCAGTTGTTCACCGAGGAAGAAGCCGATGCGTTCCCGTTCGACCATCTCGATGCGACCAAACTGATCCCGGAAGAGCTGGTGCCGTTAACCGTGATCGGCCGCATGGTGCTGGATCGCTGGCCCGATAATTTTTTCGCCGAAACCGAACAGGTCGCCTTCTGTCCGTCGCACATCGTGCCGGGTATCGACTTTTCCAACGATCCGCTGCTGCAGGGCAGGTTGTTCTCGTACCTCGACACGCAGTTGTCGCGACTGGGTTCACCCAACTTCCACCAGTTGCCGATCAACGCGCCGAAGTGTCCGTTCGCCAACCAGCAACGCGATGGCCACATGCAGATGGAAGTGCCCAAGGGTCGCGTGAACTACGAACCCAGCACGCTCGATCCGACTTCTGCGCGCGAAACGCCGAAAGGATTCCGCAGCATGGCCATCGAGGAAAGCGGCGAGCGCGGCCGCATCCGCGCCGAAAGTTTTGCCGATCATTACAGCCAGGCGCGGCAGTTCTTCCGTAGCCAGACCAAGTACGAGCAGGCGCACATGGCCGGCGCGCTGGTGTTCGAGTTGTCCAAAGTCGACCACCCGCACATCCGCGAAGCCATCGTCGGCCACCTGCGTCATATCGATTTGTCGCTGGCCAAACGCGTCGCCGACGGGCTTGGCCTCACGGCCATGCCCGAAGCGCCGGTCGGCGCGCTGGTGCCGGTCAAGGATCAGCCGCCGTCGCCCGCACTGCAGATCATCGGCAAGATGAAGGACACGTTGCAGGGCCGCGCAGTCGGCATCCTGATCGCCGACGGTTCCGACGGCGCCACCATCAAGGCCCTCAGCAAGGCGGCGATCGATGCCGGTGCCGCGGTCAAGATCATCGCGCCAAAAATCGGCGGTGCCAAACTCGCCGACGGTTCAATGCTGGCCGCGGACGGGCAATTGGGAGGCATGCCGTCGGTGGTGTTCGACGCGGTCGCGATCGTGTTGTCGGATGCAGGCGGCAAGCTGCTCGGCAAGGAAGCCGCCGCCGTGGATTTCGTGCGCGACGCGTTTGGTCATCTCAAGGCCATCGCCGCCGATGCGGGCGCGCAGATGGTGTTGAAGCAGGCCGGGGTCGAGAAGGATGCGGGCGTGGTGGATGCAAAAGACACCAAAGGGTTCATCGCTGCCGCGAAGACACGGCAGTGGGATCGCGAAGCCAAGGTGCGCACGCTGCCTTGATGGCAATGTCATTCGTAGGCTGGGTTGGCTCCATCAACCCAGCCTGGGGTGACGTGGCGGAGAACGCCGGGTTGGTAAAGCCAACCCAGCCTACGGTGATGCAAAGGCGCTCCAGTGTGAGAGGGGCTTCAGTCCCGACGCTTGCAATGTACGAGCGCCGGGGCTGAGGCTCCTCCCACAGGACTCCATGATGTTTTTCAGAACTGCTTTTTCTAGAACACGTCGCTCGCCGGACGCAGTTCGATATGCAACTCCGACGCCAGCAACCGCATCGCATCTTCATCCTGCGTCAGCGTGATCCAGCCTGCGTAACGCTCGTCACCGGTGTTGCACGCCCACAACGTATAGCCGTATTCACGCAGACGGTCGTGGGCGGTGGACAGCAGTGCGGGCACATCGGTGTTGTCGAGAAATTC
>JAYTAY010000318.1:0-7873 GCA_043737255.1 Luteimonas sp. | reverse complement strand
GCGCCGACTGGGCGTCGAGGACGAGGATCTCAAGCGCCGCTGACACAATTTGGTCATGCGCAGCGCCCGCCTTTGCCGCGTCTGCCTGCGGTTGGTCGGGCAAGTCATGCAATCGTCATAAAAGCGTCGTTTACTTGCGCCAACGCCACGGGAATGACACGGTGGCCACGTGCAGGACATGACATGCAAAAGCGCATCTTGATCGTCGACGACGAGCCGGCGATCCGCGACATGGTCGCGTTCGCGCTGCGCAAAGGCGAATTCGACCCGGTGCATGCCGGCGACGCGCGCGAAGCGCAAACCGCCATCGCCGACCGTGTCCCCGACCTGATCCTGCTCGACTGGATGCTGCCGGGCACCAGCGGCCTGGAACTGGCCCGCCGCTGGCGCAAGGATGCCCTGACCCGCGACATCCCGATCATCATGCTGACCGCGCGTGGCGAGGAAAACGATCGTGTCGGTGGCCTTGAGGCCGGCGTCGATGACTACGTCGTCAAACCCTTTTCCGCGCGGGAATTGCTGGCGCGCATCCGCGCGGTGATGCGGCGTTCGCGTGAGGACGACGAGGACGGCAGTGTGTCGGTCGGCTCGTTGCGGATCGATGGCGCGGCGCATCGCGTCTTTGCCAATACCACCGACACGCCATCGCCGGTGCCGATCGGCCCGACCGAATACCGGCTGCTGCATTTCTTCATGACCCATCCCGAACGCGTCTACACGCGTTCGCAATTGCTGGACCATGTCTGGGGCGGCAGCGTGTATGTCGAGGAACGCACCGTCGACGTGCATATCCGCCGGCTGCGCAAGACGCTGGAGCCGCATCATCTCGATGACATGGTGCAGACGGTGCGCGGCGCCGGATATCGTTTCTCCACAGCGGTTTGAAGCCATGGCTGGGCCGTGAATCGCGACGCCGGACCGACATGTGTCGAGCAACTTAACTAGACTCACCGGCATGTCCCCGCGCGCATATTCGGCTTGGTTGAAGACCCTCGGCACGCTGCTCGCGGTGTTGCTGGCGGCGATCGTTCTCGGCGTGTTGAGCGGACAGGTGTGGCCGGTGGTTACGGTCACCGCACTGGGCATCGTCGCGTGGCACTACTGGCGCCTGCACGGCGTGCTCTCACGCCTGACCGCACGCCAGCGGCTTGTGTCGCCGCCGATATCGTCTTCCGGCGATGACGTCTGGAACGAACTCGATCGTCTTCTGTATCGCTCACAAGCCGAGATGCGCGACCGCAAACGTCGCCTGATCGACATGCTGCGTGCCTATCGCGCGGCCGCCGCCGCGTTGCCCGACGCGATCGTGGTGGTCGAGCGCAACAGCCAGCGCGTGCAATGGTTCAACGAGGCCGCCACCACACTGTTGGGCTTGCAGTATCCCGACGACATCGGCGCCGCTCTCGGCGAACGCCTGCAGCCCTTGTCGGTGTCACACTGGCTGGCGGCGGGACGCAACGCCGAGCCGTTGATGGATGAGGCATCACCGGTCGATCCAAACGTGCGCCTGAGCCTGCGCCTGATCCCCTATTCCGAAGAACTGTGGCTGCTGGTGGCGCGAGATGTCAGCAAACTGATGCGTCTGGAGCAAGTGCGCCGCGACTTTGTCGCCAACGTGTCGCACGAATTGCGTACTCCGTTGACCGTGATCCACGGCTATCTGGACATGCTCGATCCGGCCGAGCAACCGGAGTGGGCGCCGATGCTGTCCGAAATGCAGCGCCAGTCGCAACGCATGACCCAGCTGGTCGAGGATTTGCTGACGATCTCGCGCCTGGAGGCACAGGATCGCCTGCCGGACGAAAGCGTCTCCATGACACCGATGTTGACCACCCTCAAACGTGAAGCGGAAGCCTTGAGCCAGCAGCGGCACGCCATCGTCATCGAAGACAACGCCCACGTGGACCTGTGGGGATCGACCAAGGAACTGCATAGCGCCTTCTCGAACCTGGTCAGCAATGCAGTGCGCTACACGCCTGCCGGTGGCACCATCACGATCCGGTTTGCCCGCGATGGCGAGGGCGCCGTGCTGCAGGTCCGCGACAGTGGCTACGGCATTCCTCCGGCACACTTGCCTCGCATCACCGAACGTTTTTACCGTGTTTCGACCAGCCGCTCGCGCGAAACCGGTGGCACTGGTTTGGGCTTGTCCATCGTCAAGCATGTGCTCAACCTGCATCAGGCCCGGCTCGAGATCGAAAGCCAGGTGGGTCTCGGCAGCACGTTTTCCTCCCACTTTGGTGCCGAGCGCGTCCATCATCGCGATCAACGTGCCGCCCTCGCCTCCAGCGCCAGTCAATGAACGCACAACTCGACAAATCACCCGCGCCCCCCATGCCTGACCCGGATGCCCTCCGCGATCCGGCGATGTATTTCAATCGCGAACTGTCGCAACTGGATTTCAATTTCCGGGTGCTGGCACAGGCGCACGACACGCAGGTGCCGCTGCTGGAGCGATTGCGGTACCTGTGCATCTCCTGCACCAACCTCGACGAATTTTTCGAGATCCGCGCCGCCACGGTGCGACATGCGATCGACTTCGGCATGGTGCCTGCGCCGGATGGGCTCGCCCCGACTGCAGCGCTGAAACAGATCCATGATCAGGCGGCCGAGCTGGTCGAGGCGCAATATCGCTGCTGGAACGAGGAACTGCGCCCCGCGCTTTCCGACGCAGGCGTGCGCGTGCTCAGTCGTGATGCGTGGACACCCGAGCAATCCAGCTGGCTGCGTACGTATTTCCGCGACGAAGTGCTGCCGGTGCTGTCGCCACTCGGCCTCGATCCCGCGCACCCGTTTCCCAAGATTCTCAACAAGTCGCTCAACATCGTGGTGGTGCTGAAGGGCAAGGATGCGTTCGGCCGTGTCGGCCACCTCGCCATCGTCCGTGCGCCGCGCTCGCTGCCGCGCATCATCCAGCTGCCGCGCGAAGTCTCGGGCGGCAAATACGACTTCGTCTTTCTCTCGTCGGTGTTGTCGGTGTTCGTCGACGAATTATTTCCGGGCATGGAAGTCAAGGGTGCGTACCAGTTCCGCGTGACCCGCAATTCCGAACTGATCCTCGACGACGACGAAATGGAGAACCTGGCGCTGGCGCTGCGCGACGAATTGATCGGTCGCGGCTACCTGCGCGCGATGCGCCTGGAAATCGCCAAGGACTGCCCCAAGCCCATCGTGCAGACGCTGCTCGACAATTTCGATTTGACCGAGAACGCGGTGTACCGCATCGACGGCCCGGTCAATCTCAATCGGGTGTCGCAGATTTACGACCTGATCGCTCGTCCCGACCTCAAGTTCGCGCCATTCGTGCCGCGCCTGCTTGCAGGCAGCGATGCGATGTTCGAGCGGATCGCGCGCGGCGACGTGCTGTTGCATCATCCATTCGACTCGTTCGCTCCCGTGCTGGATTTGATCAGGCAGGCCGCCAACGATCCCAACGTGCTGGCGATCAAGCAGACGCTGTATCGCACCGGCAAGGATTCCGGCATCGTCGAATGCCTCATACAGGCAGCTCGCAACGGCAAGGACGTCACCGTCGTCGTGGAATTGCGTGCGCGCTTTGACGAGGAAGCCAACCTGGGCCTGGCCGATCGCATGCAGGAAGCGGGCGTGCAGGTCGTGTACGGGGTGGTCGGCTTCAAGACCCACGCCAAGATGTTGCTGATCGTGCGCCGTGAAGGTCGCAAGCTGCGCCGTTACGTGCATCTGGGCACCGGCAACTACCATTCCGGTACGGCGCGCGGGTACACCGATCTCGGCTTGATCACCGCCGATCCGGAGATCGGCAACGATGTGCACCTGATCTTCCAGCAGCTTTCGGGACTGGCGCCGGCGATCAAGCTCAAGCGTCTGCTGCAATCACCTTTCACCCTGCATGCCGGCGTGTTGCAACGGATCGAACGCGAAGCCGAACTCGCGCGCGCCGGCAGGCCGGCGCGCATCATCGCCAAGATGAATGCACTCAACGAGCCACAAGTGGTGCGCGCCCTTTACGCTGCGTCGCAAGCGGGCGTCGAGATCGACCTGATCATCCGTGGCGCCTGCACGCTGCGTCCGGGTGTGCCCGGAATTTCCGACAACATTCGCGTGCGTTCGATCGTCGGGCGATTGCTGGAGCACAGCCGCGTGTACTGGTTCGGCAACGATGGCGACCCTGATCTGTATTGCGCCAGCGCTGACTGGCTGGAACGCAACCTGCTGCGCCGTGTCGAAACTTGCTTTCCGATACTGGATGCCGAACTGGCGGAGCGCGTTCGCGACGAAGCGCTCGATAATTATCTTGCCGACAACGTCAATGCGTGGGAGTTGCGCGAAGACGGCAGCTATCACCACTGCACACCCGGCGAAAACCAAACGCCACATTCGGCACAGAACGCATTGCTAGCGAAACTATGTCCATGAATCGCGCCGTGATCGCCACGTTCCCCGGCACCCTGCCGTTGCAGGATGGCGATCTGCTGGCAGCCATTGATCTTGGCTCCAACAGTTTCCACATGGTGGTTGCGCGCTACACGCTGGGTCAGCTGCGCGTGGTCGACCGGCTGCGCGAAATGGTGCGGCTGGCTGAAGGTCTCGACGGTAAAGGCGGCTTGACCATGGAAGTGCGGCAACGCGCACTGGAATGCCTGGCGCGGTTCGGCCAGCGCATCCGCGACGTGCCACCTTCCCGCGTGCGTGCAATCGCCACCAATACGGTGCGCCAGCTCACGACCGCGCAAACCTTCCTGGTGCCGGCGGAAACCGCGCTCGGCCACGCCATCGAAGTAGTCTCCGGACGCGAGGAGGCGCGCCTTATCTACCTCGGCGTTGCCAATGCGCAACCGCCGAAACCCGAACAGCTACGCCTTGTGATCGACATCGGCGGCGGCTCGACTGAATGCATCATCGGCAGTGGCTTCGACGCCATCGAACGCGAAAGCCTGCAAGTGGGGTGCGTGGCGACCACACGGCGCTTTTTTGCCAACGGCAAACTGTCGAAGAAGAAATGGAAGGAAGCGCTGATTGAAGTCACCACCGAGTTCCAGCAATTCGCCGGCATCTATCGCGCGCTCGGTTGGGACGAAGTATTGGGATCGTCCGGCACCAACAAGGCCATTGGCGAAATCTGCGCGGCGATGAAGCTGACCAAGGGCGCCGTGACCGCGGAAGCGTTGCCGGTGGTGCGCGACCGGTTGCTGCAAGCCGAGCACATTGATGCCATCGATTTGCCTGGCCTGTCTTCCGAGCGCAAGCCGATCATTGCCGGCGGCGTGTTGATCCTGGAAGCGGCCTTCATCGCGCTCGGCCTGAAACGCATGGCAGTCAGCAAGGCGGCGATGCGCGAGGGCATCCTGTACGACATGATCGGCCGTGGCGGAGACAACGATCCGCGCGACGTATCGGTGCATGCATTGATGCAGCGATACGGGATCGATCCGCAACAGGCGGCACGTGTCGAGGCCACTGCACTGCAGTTGTTCGAACAGGTGGCGGATGTGTGGAAGCTGGAAGGCGATGACCGCCGCATGCTCAGCTGGGCCGCGAACCTGCACGAGTTGGGTTTGGCCATCGCCCACAGCCAATACCATATCCATGGTGCGTACATCCTGGAAAACTCCGACATCGCCGGCTTCTCGCGGCAGGAACAACAGTTCCTCGCCGCATTGGTGCGGACGCATCGCCGCGGCATCCCGAAGTCCGCGTTCGACGCGCTGCCGGACCGCCTGCTTGGGAGTGCGCGGCGCAGCGCCGTACTCCTGCGGCTTGCGGTGTTGCTGCATCGTTCGCATGACGGTGACCTCATCCCCAAGCTCGGCCTAGAGGCTGATGGCAACCGGCTCACGTTGAATCTGTCAACACGCTGGCTCGAGGGGCGGCCATTGCTTGCCGCCGACCTGGCCAGTGAGCCCGCTGACATTGCCGGGCTTGGCATCAACATCGAGTTCCCGGCGAATTGATCTGACGCAGCCTCTTCTGGCGTAGTCGCGGCGTTTGCAGGAGCGCCCGATGGGTGCGACGGGCGTTGCGGTAAAGCAAATTCGCGCCCATGGGGCGCTCCTGCGACCATTCGTTACCCGGTCACCAATCGGTCATCCCTCCGACGCAACACGTTCACATCGCCAGCGCAGGATCCGCAAAACCGGATGCCGCATATGCGCTACGCGATCGTCACCGAGACCTACCCGCCCGAAGTGAACGGCGTTGCTCTGACCGTGCAGGCGCTGGAGTCGGGCCTGCGAGCACGCGGGCATGATGTCTCCCTCGTACGTCCGCGCCAGTCCGAAGAGCAGCAGGGCCTCGCACACGAATTGCTGGTGCGAGGCGCGGGTCTGCCGCGCTATCCGGGACTGAAATTCGGATTCCCGGCCACACGCAAGCTCACTCGCTTATGGAGTCAGTTTCTACCGGATGCAATCTACGTTGCGACCGAGGGGCCACTGGGTTGGTCGGCATTGCGTACAGCGAAGCGGCTCGGCATACCTGCGGCAACTGGCCTGCATACCCGCTTCGACGAATACATGCGCGATTACGGCGCGGCCTTCCTGCAACAGACTGCATTGCGCTGGATGCGGCGTTTCCACAATGGCGCCGATGCCACGCTGGTGCCGACGCAGGAGCTAAGCGATTTCCTGCAGGCGCAGGGCTTCGACAACGTGGTGCGTCTGCCGCGCGCGGTCGACACGGCGCTGTTCAATCCGGCCAGGCGCGATGCTGCACTGCGCACTGCCTGGGGTGTCGGTGACGACGATCTGGTGGTGATCTATGTCGGTCGCATCGCGCCGGAAAAGAACCTCAACCTGGCCGTGCGTGCATTCCGCAATTTGCAGAAGTCGCGGCCCGATGCGCGTTTTGTTTGGGTCGGCGATGGACCGTCACGCGAAAATCTGGCGCAGGACCATCCCGATTTCATCTTCTGTGGCGTACAGCGCGGGGAAGACGTCGCGCGATACTTCGCCAGCGGCGATCTGTTCGTGTTCCCGAGCCGCAGCGAAACCTTCGGCAACGTGACGCTGGAAGCGATGGCCAGCGGTATCGCCACTGTGGCGTTCGACTACGGTGCGGCCCGCGAATACCTGCGCGATGGACTCCATGGTGGTGCGATTCCAGATGGTGACGATGACGGCTTCGTCGCAGCCTGCGCGCGTATTGCCGACGATTCGCCGGCACGCATCGCGATGGGCATCGCGGCACGCGAGGCGGTGCTCGGATTGCGGCCAGAACAGGTGGCTGCCGATTTCGACGACATTCTCTGCATGCTCGCACAAGCGAGGGGGTCGCATGCGCGCGTCGCCACGGCATAAGCGTTTCGTTGCCACCGAATCGAACTGGTGCGTGCGCGCCAACGGATGGGCCACCCGCAACGGATGGCGCAATTATTTCGCCGCCGTCAGCCGGCTTGGCGATGGCCTGTTCTGGTACGCCTTGATGGCCGCAATGGTGGTGCTCGACGGCGTGCCGGGATTGCGTGCTTCGGCGCATCTCGCAGCAACTGGCGTCATTGCGCTGACCCTGTACAAAGTGTTGAAACGCTGGACCCGACGCCCGCGTCCGTTTGCATCCGATGTGCGCATCCGCGCCTGGGTGGCGCCGCTGGATGAATTCAGTTTTCCATCCGGCCACACCCTGCATGCGGTGGCTTTCACACTGGTCGCGCTGGCGCATTACCCGGTGCTGGCGTGGTTGCTGATTCCATTCACGGCGAGCGTTGCGGTGTCACGGGTGGTGCTGGGATTGCATTATCCAAGTGATGTATTGGCGGCGACCGGGATCGGGGCGGCGCTGGCGGCGCTGTCGTTGTGGTTGGTGCCGGGGGTGTCGTTGTTTGCCTGAGCAGTCCACGAACTCAATACGTCTCTGTAGGAGCGCACCTGGGCGCGATGAGACTCTACCGGTAAAG
>JAYTAY010000317.1:0-7874 GCA_043737255.1 Luteimonas sp. | reverse complement strand
CGCAGGCCGTCGAGGCCTTCGCCCTTGCCGGCGACCTTCAGCACGGCGTAGCCCTCGAGTGCGTTGGTCATCAGGTCGCTGCCGAGCGCGGTCTGGGTGTCTTCGGCGCGTTCGTGCAGGCGCGCGAGGCGCATCATCCGCGGGCGCAACGCGTCCAGCGTGGCGAGGTCGCGACGGAAGGCTTCGAGATCGAAGTTGCGTGGCAGCACGCCGGGGTTTTCGCTGAAGACGTCGACGGCCTGCCGGCAGAAGGCTTCGGACTTGTCGCCCATCCTGATCAGCTGCTTGCGCTGGTCGGGGTTGAGCGCGACCAGCGTGATCAGCTGGGCTTCCAGCGTGGCGAGGGCGGTGTCGATGGCGCCGAGCGCGTCGGCGGTGAGGTTGATGTCGATCAGGTTCTGACTCATGTGTTGCTCCTTGATTCCATGTCAGTAAAAACCGGCCCATCTGGCCGGCATGCCAAGCGTAGCCTGACCGATGCCCGCCGCGACAGCCCCACGCGCAAGCTGCCGCGTCCCGACCGCAACGCGTCGCACCCCGATCGCAAGCCTCCCCCTCCCGAGCGCCGCCCGAAAAGTGTTGCCCGCAACACAACAAGCCTCGCGCACAACTCTCCGCGCTTGCACGCAAGGCAAAGAGTGTTGTGGCCGCAAGGTAAAACGCGTCGCGCGCAAGCTGAAAAGTGTTGCGCCTGGCCCGGCGCACGTCGCGCGCAACGCTTTTGGATCGCGTGCAAGGCTTGCGACGTTGCGAACGCAAGGCTTTTTGCCTTGCGCGCAACGGATGGCGCCTCGGGGCTGGTTCGCAGAGAGCCGCCGCCGGCATTCACTGGCTTGCGCGCGACGCAATTTGGTGGGTCGCCGGAACTTCTGGTCTTGCGCGCGGAGCAAAAACATCGCGCGCGCCATGGATCAGTCCATGTTTCCTGGTGGCGCCCGTTGCCTGGGCTGGCTCCATCAACCCAGTGTCGTAGCGTCGTAGGGCGAATCGACGCAGTCGCTTCCGCCGAATGCGATGTAGCCACAATCCAATGTTCAAAGCCCGCAGGTCACGGCGACCGCAACGACATGCGGCGGGTTTTCAACAGCGAAGCTGGTCAGCCACTACGCACGTTCCGCCCTACGGCCATACGTTCCGCATGACGGATCACTAACGCTTTCCCCTCCAGAATCACGCCCATGGAAAAGATCGACCACGCCGCACTGGACCTTCTGCTTGCAGACCTCGAAGCGGAAGTCCCCAGCCTGATGTCGAACCCGGACGCGTTTCCGCGCGCGTTCGAGGATCGCGTGGAGATCATCCTGTCGAAGCTGGACGCGGCTGACGAGGCCTATGCACTCGGCCAGTTCGAGGCCATCGTCGAACGCTCCCGCTTCAATGAGTGATTTCCATGCGTGACCGGCGTGGCGGCAAGCCGTTGCCGCGCAGTTTCTATGCCCGCGATGTGCGCATCGTCGCGCCGGAGTTGCTCAACAAGATCCTGGTCACCACCGATGGTCGCAGCGGACGCATCATCGAGGTGGAGGCGTACTGCGGCGCGGACGACCCCGCCGCGCATTCCTTCCGCGGACAGACCCCGCGCAACGCCACGATGTTCGGCCCGCCCGGCCACATGTATGTGTACTTCACCTACGGCATGCACTGGTGTTGCAACGCGGTGTGCGGCGAGGTGGGCGAAGGCGTCGGCGTGTTGATCCGCGCGCTGCAGCCGCTCACCGGGTTGCCGCTGATGCGCGAGGCCCGGCCGAAGGCTAAGAACGATCGCGGACTGTGCAATGGCCCTGCCAAACTTACGCAGGCGTTGGGAATCGACAGGTCACACGATGGGGCTGATCTGGTGACGGGGAATGGCGGGGTGCGGATCGTGTCGGATGGGACGCCGCCACCGACGCTGCCTGTAGCAACACCGCGCATCGGGATATCAAAAGCGCAGGATGCGATGTGGCGTTGGGTTGTAACCGAGTCACTCGAACCAGCCTCGTAGGGCTATTCCACGCTATCTGCCAACATCAATTGTCGAAGTCTCGCCAATGCAGCATCCACCGCACTGCCGTACGCCCCGATCGCATCAAGAATTTCCGTCGGTCTTCGCGTGCCTTTCGTCGAGCGTGCACGCGGGTTGACCGCCTTCAGGTCGTACACGGTGCACCACCACCTGCGCGAGGAAGAGAAGACGTTTTTCCAGGTGCCGGGGAAGATTCTCAGTGCTGCGCAGAAGGTGAAGCTGGCGAAGCAGTACCGCAGGGATTACGTGCGGATGCTGCTGGTGCCGGAAATACGGAAAGTCATTTGCGACCTCCCAGCAGTTCCGAGCGGCCAATGACCAAGCGCGCAGGCTCAACCGGTTTCGGATTGGGAACGCCGGTGAATGCTTCGCCCAGCTTCATCTCGCCCAAGGCATAAACCCGCTTGTCGCGAAGTCCGGTGATGCCTTCTTGCCACGCTTGCAGCATCCGCTTCCCGATCTCGACGAAGCCCGGGTGTTCATTCATCGCTTCCCGGACTATCGGACCGACGTCGGCCATGGCAGCAGCGATCTGCTCAACAATTTCGATCTGCTCGCGCAGGGGCACGCCGAATACAGCAGTAATGAACTTGTGCAGGTTTTTGCCTGGTGTCCAGGTCTTCTTGCCCGCCACCTGGATTCCCGGCGGGTTATTTGCGTAGTCCGGATACGCGGCCGTGGTGATCATGTCGTACGCCGGCGCCAGATGAACACCATCATGGCCGGTGTAAAGCAGGGCGACGTTCTTGGCGTGGCAGTCGGCGTTGCGCAGCGCGTAGGTCAGCAGCACCATGGTCGCCATGTGGTGGAATGTCTGCGACCGGTTTTGCACTGGGACATGGTCGCGAACGGCCTTGGCGATGCGCTCCCAGGTTGTCTCGTACTTCGCTGCAGGACGCAGCCCCAGTAGCGCACAGAAGTCTTCCATGCCCTGATGCCGGACGCCGTTCTCATCGACGTCGAATCGATGAACGACCAGTGCCTGGCCATCCCGTGAAACCTCTGTCCTGGCTGCAGGCATCACTCTTCCCGCCACTTGCATGCACAGGTGTTCGTTCAAGGAAACAAACGGCAGGATCCGCGACGAGCCCTTGATGATGTGGCGATGGGTGAATAGCGTGGTGTTCCTGTGCGATCCCGTGGCGATTTTCTCGGCGGCGTCATCCAGAAACTTGGGGACGACGCCGGAGACGCCGCTTGTGGCGTGCTGGCGCACCAGTTCGGCGAACGCCTCTTCCGAGTTGTCACCCTGGAGCAGTCCCGCAACATCCACGGGGTTGGGGGGCTCTTCCAGGTTCGCGCCAGGCGCAGCCACCTGGACCCGCCCGATCATGTTGCGACCAATGACCGACAGCAGTGCCAACGGGCTAGCGCCGATGTGAGGGCCGAATTGCTCCTGCAGCACCTGGAGGAGGTAGCCCTCCGGCAGGTTCATCTGGAAGACCGGGTGCAGCACGTCGTCCCAGATGTACGGCTCCGACCTCACCTTCATGGTGAGAGAAACGAAATCCTCCGGTGCAATGTCCGAGTGGTAGGTCAGCGAGCTTTTGAAGTCGCCGACGGCTTCGAAGGTGGCGACCTCACGCCCGAGCACGTAAACCGAAAGCGTCATGTGCCACCACGCTCGCGGCGAAGCTCATCCAGGGAGCCCGATGCCCTTATCTCGGTGAGTTGAAGCTCCATACCGAGGACAGCCAGCACGGCCAGCAGCTTTCGTGAGCCAAACTCTGCCGCCTTCCCCCGCTCAAAGCGGGAGAGCGTTTCCTGGGTGACACCCGCACGTGCGGCCACCTCGCCCTGCTTCAGGCCAAGTGATCTCCGTCGAGTCGCCACTCTTTCGCCTAGATCCAAGATCGTTTGCATTTTGATTTATTTGTCAAGATATTGGAGAACCCGGTCAATATTTGCCACATAAGTCAAAAAAGCAAGCTTTTGGGTCAATCGATCCCGTAGGAGCGTTTCGCTGAGCCGGACCAGTAGCTGACGATTGCAATGGGACAGACGGGACAGTTCCTCCGGCGCACGCCTGGTTATTCGGAGGCAAGCGCACCGAGTACGCGTCGCTGAGTACAGGCGGCTGCGACGGGTGCCGATTTAGATCAGTGTGACTTTGGCGGCCTCCAGCTTCTACGCCATATGTGTCCTTCGTCTTGACAGCCGATTAGTTACCTTCGCCGCCAGACGCCCACCGGAATCCCACCATGCCCGACAACCTCTACGACGCCCTCCGCGAAAGCCACGAGCTGCAGCGCTCCCTGTTGCGCAAGCTGCTGCGCAGCAAGCCAGGCACGCAGGACCGCATCAGCCTGTTCAAGGAAGTACGCATCGAACTGGAAGCGCATGAGGCGGCCGAGGAACGGTACCTGTATGTGCCGATCCTGATGGATGACATGGGGCTCAGTTCCAGTCGCCATGCGTTGCACGAGCACCACCAGATCGACGAACTGATCGAGGACGTGCAGAAGCTGGACCCGGCCGGCGCGGCTTGGATCGACAAGGCAAGGGAGTTGTCGCACAAGGTGCACCACCACCTGCGCGAGGAAGAGAAGAAGTTTTTCCAGGTGTCCGGCAAGATCCTCAGCGCCACGCAGAAGGTGAAGCTGGCCAAGCAGTACCGCAAGGATTACGTGCGGATGCACAAGATGCTGGCAGCGGAGTAAGCGCGACGGGTAGAGTCAAGTCGCTGGGTCCCCGCGTTCGCGGGGATGACGGCAAAAGCGGGAGCAGAGTCGTTGGATCTCCGGCCCCGACCAGAGCATTTCGAGGCAGGCTCTGCGCAGGGCTCCCCGCGCGAAGGCGCTGGTCTTGGCAGCCCAGCCTACGGGGTGCGCGGCTTGCGCAAGGATTCAATGCGGCCCACTGCTTCGATCGGGACCACTTCCGCGCGCTTGCCGACTGGCCAGTACAGATAGATGAAGGCGCTGCTGGTGCCCAGCAGGCGCGGCATGCCGGGCATCGGGGCCTTCTGGCCCGCCAGCGTCACGCGGACGCGGTGGCCGCCGCCGCGCTGGATCGCCACTGCGTTCTGCACGACCTGCGCGTACACGCCCCAGATCATGATCCAGACCACGCCGAACACGACGCCGGTCTCCGGACTCATCCCCCACCATCTGTACCACTTGTTGGTGCCTGGAAAAATCGCCTTGCCCCACCAGCGCTGGCGCAACTGCGCAGTGCGCTGCGGATACCTGCGCCGCCACCGCTCCGGCCAGGTGATGAGCAGGGAGGCAAGGACTGCCATCACCAGTACACCCGCATAGGCCGGGTTGCGCAGGCCGGCCACCAGATAGTCGCTGCCCTGCATGTATTCGAGGATGGGGATGCCGAAGCGGCGGTAGAACCAGTAGTTCGCCCACAGCCCGATGAATGCGACGAAGACATAACCGAGTGTCACGAACAGCACCGGCTCGCGCGTGAGCACCGCGAGGGCGCGCGTCACCAGCGACGGCTGGGGCGCAGCCGCAGCCGCAGATGCGGATGCGTCAGGGGAAACGTCGACCGTATCCGGCGTAGTGGTCATGCGATCACGCGAACGGATCTTGCAGGACCATCGTCGCGTCGCGATCCGGCCCGGTGCTGACGATTGCAATCGGGCACCCCGCCAGTTCCTCCAGCGCACGCAGGTAGGCACGTGCGGCGGCGGGGAGTTTGTCCCACTCGGTGATGCCGTGGGTGTCCTCGTCCCAGCCGGGGAATTCCAGGTACACCGGGGTGCACTCGTCCCAGCCGGCGGCGTCCAGCGGCGCGTACTCGGTGCGCTTGCCGCGGTACTGGTAGGCGATGCAGATCTTGAGCTTCTCCAACCCGTCGAGAACGTCGAGCTTGGTGATGCACAGCCCGGACATGCCGTTGATGGCGACGGCGCGCTTGAGCGCCACGATGTCCATCCAGCCGCAGCGGCGCGGGCGGCCGGTGGTGGCGCCGTATTCCTGGCCCTTGTCCCGCAGTTTCTGGCCGATGGCGTCGTCGAGTTCGGTCGGGAACGGGCCGCCGCCGACGCGCGTGGCGTAGGCCTTGGCGATACCCAGGACGTAGTCGATCGCGTCCGCGCCGACGCCGGTGCCGGCGAGCGCGCCGCCGACGGTGGTGTTGCTGGAGGTGACGTAGGGATAGGTGCCGTGGTCGATGTCGAGCAAAGACCCTTGCGCGCCTTCGAACAGCACCTTTTTGCCCTGCTTTCGCAGGTCGTGGAGGATGCCGGCGACGTCGGAGACCATCGGCCGCACGTACTCGCCGAACGCCAGCGCCTCGTCGAGCGTCTGCTGGAAATCGACCGCCTCGACGCCGAGATACTGGGTCAGCACGAAGTTGTGGTAATCGAGCGCGGTGCGCAGCAGGTCGGCCAGCTGCTCGGGGTAATGCAAGTCGGCGATGCGGATGCCGCGGCGGGCGACCTTGTCCTCGTACGCCGGACCGATGCCGCGCCCGGTGGTGCCGATGGCCTTGCCGCCGGCTTTTTTCTCGCGCGCCTGATCCAGCGCGATGTGGTACGGCATGATCAGCGGCGTGGCGGGGCTGATCTTGAGCCGCGAGCGCACTTCGACGCCATTGGTTTCGAGTTCGCCGATCTCCTTCTTCAGCGCGGCGGGACTCAGCACCACGCCGTTGCCGATCAGGCACAACGCGTCGTCGCGCAGGATGCCTGAGGGGATCAGGTGCAGGACGGTCTTCTTGCCCTTGATGACCAGCGTGTGGCCGGCGTTGTGGCCGCCCTGGAAACGCACGACGGCGCCGATGTCCGTGGTCAGCAGGTCGACGATCTTGCCCTTGCCTTCATCGCCCCACTGGGCACCGAGAACGACGACTGACTGACCCATGGCAACTCTCCAGCTGGACGCGGATTTTCAAAGACCATCATTCATGCGGAGCATGAAATCCAGTTGGATCATTGCTCGTTTGGAGCAAGGTCGCTGGATTAACTGGCTGCGCCGTTGAAAGGCGCTTCCGCCTCGCGGGAATGACGGGCAAGAGCAAAGCAGTTCTGTCGCTGCAGACACGGAAAAAGCCGGAGGTTCGCACTCATTCGAGCGAGCCCATCCGGCTTTTATGCATTATCCGGGTTTTAGCCGGTTGGGGCCACCCTGTCGAGAGGCATGTGCATCGAGGTGGGAACCGACGGGCGTATTGGTTTATGTAGGAGCGCCCCATGGGCGCGATAAAGCGTTACCGGGAAAGCCCATCGCGGCCAAGTGCGCTCCTACGACCAAAGGGAGTCCCCGTAGGACAAACACCCTTGGCATCGGCACCGTCGAAAAGGCGCTGCCCTACAGGACGCGCACCACGTACAGCGACAACATCCCTGCGATGACCACGATGCCGCCGATGGTGCGCAGCTGCCGATCCGGCATCGCCTGCAACTGCGCGGCAGCGCGTTTCCAGCCGCCGGGGATCACGAACAGGAACAATCCCTCCAGGATCGCGACCAGCGCGAGTGCCGACAACAGTTCGGTCATCAATTAGAGGCCGTCATCGATCAGCGATCGTCGCGCAGGTATTGCAGGAACGGATCGTTGCGCTCGAGCACCATCACCGCATTGCCATCGGCGAATGCCCTGCGATATGCCTCCAGGCTGCGATGGAAGGCGTAGAAGGCGGGGTCGCCCTGCGCCGCAGCGGCATACCGGCGCGCTGATTCGGCATCGCCTTCACCGCGCAGTTTCTGCGCGTCGCGTTCGGCTTCGGCCACGATCACCACCTGTTCGCGATCGGCCGCGGCGCGGATGGTCTGCGCCTGCTCTTCACCTTCGGCACGCAGCTTGCTGGCGACCTGCTGGCGTTGTGCGCGCATGCGCCGGTACACATCCTTGATCACTTCACTGTCGGTCGGCAGGTCGATCTGCTTGATGCGCAGGTCAACGATGCGCACGCC
>JAYTAY010000316.1:0-3392 GCA_043737255.1 Luteimonas sp. | reverse complement strand
TCGGTGTGCGTCTCGTCAACCACGGCAAGAATGTGGCGCGCCTGGTATTGGGTCACGGTGCTCGGCGCCGCTTGCGATGCATCGCGGACTTCGACCAGCTTGAGCAGCTGGATGCCGCTCGGGCCACGCATCGGACCGATCACCTGGCCCGCTTGCAGCGTGCGGATCTGCTCGGCGAATGCCGCAGGGATCTCGTCCTGGCTGCGCCAGCCCAAATCGCCGCCTTCCAGGGCATTGGGGCTGTCGGAATACCGCACTGCCGCTGCGGCGAACTCCATCTCGCCCTTGTCGATCAGTGCCTTGATGCCATCGATCTTCGATTGGCCAGTCGCGATCTGCTCCGGCGTGGCGCCCTCGGGCAAGGCGACCAGGATGTGCGCCAATCGATATTGGTTGCCGACATTGGCCTGTGCCGCCAGGGCCGCCTTGACTTCGGATTCACTGACGTTGATGCGGCTTTGCGCAAAGCTCTGCTTCAGGCGCTGGGTCAGCAGCTCGTCGCGCAAGGTGGAGCGGAAGTCGACATAGGTGACCCCGTCCTGGGCCAGCTGCGCCCGCAACTGATCAACGGTCAGCCCGTTCTGCGAGGCGACGCCGTTGACGGCGTTGTCGAGTTCACTGTCGGAGACTTTAATGCCGCTGCTCTCCGCGCGGGCCACCTGCAGCCGCACCAGCACCAAGCGCTCGACGACCTGTTTTTCCAGCACGTCGCGCGGCGGCAACTGGTCCTGGCGACTGGCGTACTGGGCGAGCACGTTACGCATGGCGCGGTCGAGTTCGCTCTGCAGGATGACGTCCTCGTCGACCACGGCCGCGATGCGGTCGACCGGCTGCAAATCCTGTGCGGACGCGGTGACGCCGACCAGCGCGAACGCGATCAGCAGGGAGATAAGTGTCTTCTTCATGGTGTCGGGTCCGGATCGGAAACGTTCTGGTCGGAAATGGTCTGGCCCGTCGCGGTCTCGGGTGGTACCAGGTAGAGGTCGTCCCGGTAATAACCTTGAATGGCGCGGCGCAGGGTGCGCCTGGTGTCCTGGCCAGCGGAGCCAAGACCTTTCAATTCGATTTCCAGCAGCAGGCCACTGCTGATGTCACCCTCGCGATTCTGCACGTAACGTCGTGACACCAGCCTGACTGCAACGCAACAACTGTCCCACTGCACGCCGGCGATGGTTTCCAGCGCTTTCTTGTCAAGGATCGAGTAGTAGTAGCGTCCGACCACGCTCCATGCGGGGTTGATCGGGTACAGGAACGAGAAGTCGACCTGTTCGATCAGCGCCGACTGGTTTCCGACCCGCTCAGGCAGGTCGTTGCGGAAGCTAACGTTGCGACGGTAGCGATAAGCGAAGTTGACGACGCCATCGTCCTTGAGCAGGTAGCGCGCACGCACGCTGGCGAGGTCTTCGCGGCGCACCTTTGGGTCCCACTGGTACGACGCGCCGATGGTCCAGCGATCGCTCGGTGACCAGTTGGCATCGGCGATCCAGGAGGACTTGCCTTTACGGATCGGCAATTCACCCGGTACCACTACGCGTGAATCCTCGAAATACCGGATTTGCCCAAAGCTGGCTGACAGTTTTTCAAACCCGTCCGACTCGCGGATGAAACGCGTGGTCAGCGCCGAGGTCAGCTGATTGGCGT
Organism: Luteimonas sp.; assembly: GCA_043737255.1. GTDB lineage: Bacteria > Pseudomonadota > Gammaproteobacteria > Xanthomonadales > Xanthomonadaceae > JALYOU01. The sequence goes on along the minus strand of JAYTAY010000316.1, from coordinate 1,751 downwards.
CGGTTTGCCGATCAGCGCCGGAGTAGCGATTGTCGCGAAACAATTGTCCCCAGCTGAAGGTCAGCGGCTGGGTGTCGAAGATCGGCAGGTTGCTCTGGTCACGATACGGGACGTTCAAGTAGTACATCCGTGGTTCCAGCGTCTGCACGTAGTCATCGCCGCCCCACTTGAAATTGCGATCGAAGAACAGGCCCGCATCCAGCGAGGCGATCGGCAGGCTGCGCGACTGCGATGTGCCGACTACGGCGACCCTGTTGCCAACCGCAAGCTGGTTGGCCAGCGCATCGTCCAGGCGATAACCGGTGTAACGATATGCCAGCGTTGGCCGGATGAACCAGCTGGCGCCTTCCAGCGACATCGACACGGAGGGTTTCAGGTCGACACGCGTGCCGCCGGGCCGAACCGATACCGCCGAACGCGTACCGTTCGGGCTGGTGAATTCGCCCGGATGCTGGAATCGCACCCCTTCGCTTTCAACCCCTGCTGAAAACCAGCGCCCGAATGGTTGTTCCCAGTTGAAGTACACGCGTGGCAAGCGGTCGAATGGCAGGAAAAATTCGGACAGCGTGTAGTCGGCAAGTTCCGAGTGATCGGCCGAGAGGCCGGCGCTCCAGTAACGGCCACGTCCGTACAGGCCGATGTCGCTGGTGGCTGAATAGAACGAAATGCCGAGCGAGCTGCTGTTGAAATCCTCGAAATAGCGTGGATCGCTGATGTGGATCAGGTTGGCGCGCGCCTGCCATTGTGGGGTCAGGTTCTGGAACGCGTTGTAGATGAAGTGGCCACGCTCGCGATTGCGCAGGTCGTCATTCGGCATGAATGCACCGGCTACGGTGCCGGCACCCGATTCACCGAGATAGCGAAATTCCGCACCCAACAAAGCGCCACGGCTGGTCATGATGCGCGGGTTGAGCGTGAGGTCGTAGTTGGGCGCCAGATTCACGTAGATCGGCTGCCTGTAATCGAAACCGTTGCGGTCGGAGTTGCCAATCGAGGGAAACAGCAAGCCAGTCCGCCGCCGTTCGTCGATCGGGAACATGACCCACGGTACGTACAGCACCGGCACTTTGCCAATGCGCACCACCGCGCTGCGCGCCACCGCGAAACCTTCTTCCGAATCGACCTCGATGCTCTTGGCGCGCAATTCCCACTGGCGATTCTCCGGATCACAGGTGCTGTAGGTGGAGCCAAACAGCGTGCCCTGCTGGCCCTTCATCTCGATCCGGTCGGCGCCGCCGTTGCCGCGCCGCGACACCAGCTGGTATTGCAGCGTATCGATCTTGTGTGTATCGGCCGCCTGGTTGCCTTCGGCGCGCTCGGCGACGATCCGCATGGCCTCGTCCTGGTAACGGACGTTGCCTTCGGCCACGTAGGTTTGTTTTTCGTTGTCGTAGGTGAGCTTGTCGGTGCCGATGAACTGGTCACCGCGGGTCAGGGCGACGTTGCCCTGGACAAGGGTGGTTTCGCCGTCCTTGCCCTCGAAGATGTCGCCTTCGATGTCGGTTGGTTGCGTTGCGCGCTGCGGGGCGGCACCGACAGGTTGGTCGGGCGCTTCGGCGAACAGGGGCACCGCATTGCCGACGGGGCAGAGCGCATAGTTGACCGGTGGATCGTCAGCGGCCTGCGCCGATAGCGACAGGGCAATGCAGAACGGCAGCGGAAGCAGGCGGGGGCTCAAGCGCACACGACAACCCGTTGGTAGGAAACGGCTGCTAGCTTGACGTATCCCTTGCGCGGCGGCAACGCGAGCA
>JAYTAY010000315.1:0-3393 GCA_043737255.1 Luteimonas sp. | reverse complement strand
GGCAGCCTTGTCGCCTGGTTTGCAGCCGGCCGCCAGCAGTGCGGATATGGCGATCATGCAGACAGCGGTATTGCGAGCGAAGGTGTTACGTTGGAAATGCATCATCGATCTGGAACTCCTGGGTGACTCGATAGCGCCAGCGCTGGACTGACGGATCGAAAATAAAAATATCAATTGGCTTTTGGATTGCGTTGTGAAAATTGCAGTTGACGCCGTTATTGCAGGATGCCCATCAATTCGACATCGAAGATCAACGTTGCATTGGGACCGATCGATCCGCCCGGACCACCCCGCTCGCCGTAGGCCAGTTCACCGGGAATCCAGAAACGGTATTTGCCACCCACTGGCATCATGGACACGCCCTCGGTCCAGCCGGCGATAACCTGGTTCAACGCGAATTCGGCCGGCTGTCCGCGATCGTAGGAACTGTCGAAGACGGTACCGTCCAACAAGGTGCCGTGGTAGTTCACGCGCACGCGGTCGGTGGGCTTGGGCCGCATGCCCGCGCCTTGGCGCAGCACCATGTATTGCAGGCCGGAGGGCGTCGAGAACACACCCTTCACCGATTTGTTCTTCACCATGAAGGCTGCGCCGTCCGCCTTGTTCTTGCCGGAAGCGGCAGTGGCCATTGCCTGCATTTTTTCGTTGATACGTTTGGTGAAAGCTTCACGCAAGGTATTGGTTTCAGCCTCGGCCAACAGAGGCCTGCCGTTGTCCACCATCACCCGGACGCCACGCATGAACACGGCGAACTCAATCTCGTCCTTGATCGGCGCCAGCGAGCGGCCGACATCGCTGCCAACCAGCAGCCCGACCTTGTCCTTGGCGATTGCCGGCAATGGTGCGGTGGACCTGGGTGCGCCCGGCGCGGGAGTGCGTGCCTGCACGCGCTGCATCAGCGCTTGCGCCAAGGTCCTGGTTTCGGTCTCGCCCAACAGCGGCTTGCCGCCATCAAACGCATTGCGCACGGCGCGCTCGAAGGCGACCGGATCCATGTCCGGGCCAACCGGGGCGATCGAACGACCCACGTCCATGCCCACCATGTAGCTGTTCTTGTCGCGTTCGCTGACCAATGCAGCCTGCGCCATTACGGCAAACGCACTGGCTGCCAACAACATCGCGGCGAGGCCGCGCACCCAAACCTTCATGGAAACTCCTGTGAGCGCTCGCCGCACGGCGGCGCAACCTGTCTATTGTCGCGGGCGATGCCGATTGCGGCAATCCGCATCAAACGGCTAGTGCTTGACCGCAGCGGATGCCGCAAGTTCGCGTTCGATGGCCGCGACCAGCGCCTGGTCGTCAGGTTTGGTGCGGCTGCCGTAGCTGGCCACCACCCGCCCGTCGCGTGCAATCAGATATTTGTGGAAGTTCCACTTCGGCGCTTCACCGGTGGCTTTTGCCAATGATTTGTACAGTGGCGTGGCTGCTGCGCCCTTGACGTGCACCTTTTGGAACATCGGAAATTTCACGCCATAGGTCAGGGTGCAGAATTCCTGGATCTTCTTTTCATCGGTGAATTCCTGCTCCATGAAATCACCGGACGGGAATCCCAATACCGCGAATCCTTTTGTCTTGTACTTGGCATGCAGGGCTTCGAGGCCTTCAAACTGCGGGGTAAAGCCGCATTTGCTGGCCGTATTGACCACCAGCAGGACCTGCCCCCCGTATTTTTTTTGCAGATTGACAGGGGTTTTGCCGGACAACGGCCGGTAGCTGTGGCCCAGCACAGGGTCGCTGGAGGCCCAACCGACCAGCAGCAGCGTCGTAATCGCCAAGATCCAAAATCGTGTTCCATGCATCGCTATTTCCTTATCCAGGGGCCAGTGTCTTGCAAGAGCCGAAGGCTGATCATCCATCCGCAAGCTGTTGATTGTGTAGAACGGTGCTTGCTCCGCTGCTTTTGCCTTCGCTTCTCGTAGGAGCGGCTACAGCCGCGAGCTTTTCTCGAACCACCCACAGGGCAGGAGCTCGCGGCTGAAGCCGCTCCTACCGAGCCAGTGCAGCGGAGCGGGCGCTGCCCTACAAGGCAAAAAGCAACCGAGTCAAATTCTCGCCTGCAGACCCCGCTATCCGGACGGAGTATGTCGTTAGTTGGGTGCACGGGCTGTTGACGTCTCAATCTATGGTGTTATAGTTGCCTACAACACCAGACACCCAAAGCAGGACGCCTCAGATGAACCGCTACTTCCACAACACGCTTTCCGCCATGTCCGCGACAGCCGTGATGCTGGCCGCCGTTCTGACTCTCGCCGTCCCGGCGCATCCCCTCGCTGAACCTGCGCGACAGGCGACAGTGGCGGAAGCGTCCGAAGTGGCCGCCGCCCCCGCCCCTCGCAAGCAGATCGATGTGCAGGCCGTGCAGGCACAGGCCAACGAGATCGAGGCCCGCGCCGAGCGTCTGGCAGCGCAGCTCGAACAGGCCACGACCACCGGCGAAACCATCGCCCATGTGGCGGCGTTCACCGCCGAAGTCGCCACCGTGACCGCGCTGACTGCGGTGCTCAACGAGCTGCCGGACGCCGTCGAAGCAGCCGAGATCGCCACAATCAAACCGGCGCCGGCCCGCCGCGCCGGCAAGCACAAACGCAGCCGCCAATCACTGGCGATGCCCTATTTCTCATTCGCCTCGCGGAGCTGAGCCATGACTGCAATCCAATGGAGCGATGGAGCTCCCATCTACCGCCAGCTGAAGGAGCGCGTCGTCGCGATGTTGCTCGACGGCCTGCTCAAGCCCGGCGACGCGCTGCCCTCGGTGCGCCAGGTCGCCGCCGAGTACCAGCTGAATCCAATTACCGTCTCGCGCGCCTACCAAGAGCTCGCAGACGAAGCACTGGTCGAAAAACGGAGGGGTTTGGGCATGTACGTTACCGAAGGAGCGTCGGAAAAATTGCTGGCCAGCGAGCGCGAGCGGTTCCTGCGCGATGAGTGGCCATTGGTGCTGGAACGCATCCAGCGACTGGGCTTGAAGACCGATGAGTTGTTACGCCTCAATGGCAAGGCAGGTGTGCAATGAACATGGCGCAGAACCAGAATGTTGTTTCGGGGCCCGTCGTCTCGGCCCGTGGCCTGCGCAAGGTCTACAAGAACAAGGTTGCGCTGGACGGCACCAGTTTTCAGATCGAACCGGGCAAGATCATCGGCCTGATCGGCCCCAACGGCGCCGGCAAGACAACGGCCTTCAACTGCGTGGCCGGCTTCTACGCGCCGACGTCGGGCCGCATCGAACTGGACGGCAAGACCATCTCCGGCCTGTCGCCCGAAGCCTGCGCCCGCGCCGGTGTCGGCCGCACCTTCCAGGTGGCGCGCACCTTCACCAGCATGACGGCCTGCGAGAACGTGATGGCCGCTGCGCTGCTGCACGAGCGCAGCGTCAGCGCCGCGCGGGCCGAGGCT
>JAYTAY010000314.1:0-3399 GCA_043737255.1 Luteimonas sp. | reverse complement strand
AGTATGGTCTTTCCAAACAGCTATTCAGACATAGATCTGACAGGAAATTCGCGTTACGTAAGATTCGTTCGGGGCGAAACCCAATAGATGACCGGCATATTCGGTTTCGATTGCGCTCTGATGTGCCTGTAATCCAAAAGCGTGAAAAATATATAGGGAGTGATGTGCCGGACGTGCTTGAAGTGCGGGGCGAGGTCTACATGCCGCTCGCCGCGTTCAAGGCCTACAACGAGCGCACGCTCAAGGACGGCGGCAAGGTGCTGGCCAATCCGCGCAACGGCGCGGCCGGCTCGCTGCGTCAACTCGATCCGCGCATCACCGCTCAGCGGCCGCTGGCTTTCTACGCCTATGCGGTGGGCGTCGTCGAAGGTTTCGCTTTGCCTGCCACCCATTCGGCGACGCTGAAGCGGTTGCGTGAATGGGGGTTTCCGGTCAGCGCCGAGAGCGATGTGGTCATCGGTACCGATGGACTGTTGGATTACTACCGGCGCATGGGCGCGAAGCGCGATGCGCTGCCGTTCGACATCGACGGCGTGGTCTACAAACTCGACGACTACGCTGGTCAGCGCGAGATGGGCTTCGTCTCGCGCGCCCCGCGCTGGGCGATCGCGCACAAATTCCCTGCCCAGGAACAGTCGACTGAAATCGTGGACATCGAGATCCAGATCGGCCGTACTGGCGCGGCGACGCCGGTCGCACGGCTCAAGCCCGTCCAGGTCGCGGGTGTGGTCGTGACCAATGCGACCCTGCACAACGCCGGCCAGATCGCGCGCTTAGACGTGCGCATTGGCGACACCGTGATTGTGCGCCGCGCCGGCGACGTGATTCCGGAAATCGTTCGCGTCGTTCTGGGGCACCGCAAGCTTGGTGCTTCGGAATGGCTTATGCCGACAACGTGCCCAGATTGCGGTTCGGAAATCGTGCGCGAGGTGGACGAAGTTGTGTACCGTTGCATTGGCGGACTTGCATGTGCTGCACAGCGCAAGGAAGCGGTACGCCATTTCGCCTCAAGGCGGGCAATGGACATAGATGGCCTGGGAGAAAAGCAGGCTGATGCGCTTGTCGAATTCGGCTTCGTGCAATCGCTGAACGATTTGTATGACTTGACCGTAGTCGATTTCGTACGAATGAAAACCGCACTGGATGCGGAGACTTCCGACGATTTTCTATTCACTGTCGCCCAGAGCAAGGGCGCGCTTGTACTTGACGCAGAGGGTGTGTCGCTTCTTTCGGATGCGGACACGCTGTGGAAGGAGGCCTCATTTCTCGGCGCACATCTATCTGTGAATGTCGGTGGCAAGCTCGCCACGAAGTGGGCCGAGAACCTTGTCGCCAGCATTCATGCCAGTCGCCAGACGACACTGCCGCGTTTTCTTTTCGCACTTGGTATTCCTCACTTGGGCGAGACTACGGCAAGAACACTGGCCCATTGGCTGGGGCAGCTGGACTTTGTGCGTACTACGCCGGCGGTGCTGCTTCGCGCACTTCCTGACATCGGCGGCGAGGTCGCTGATTCCATCGCAACATTCTTTGGGCAGCCTGGCAACTGTGTGGTAGTAGATGCTCTTATCGCCGCCGGCATCAAGTTTGATGACGAGACTGCGCCTAATAGTGCATTGCGTGAACGGCTTGGGCTTGCGTATCTATTGTCTATGCTTCCGGTGGCCAAGCTTGGCGACAAGAGCGCTCAGCGTCTTGCCGCGACGTATGGAACGCTGGAAGCATTATTGCGGGCGAACACAAGTGGCTGGGCTGGTGCAGGACTTTCCGCAGCAGGCGCACAGAGTTTGTCTGCGTATCTCGCCAACGATGCGATGCGTTCATCGCTGGAACAGGCAGAGGCAATGATGCTGGAACTTCTGGATGCAGCCACTGCTGAGGAAGTTGCCCTGTCCGGACCTTTAAGTGGTAAGACCGTCGTGCTCACCGGAACACTCACGTCAATGTCTCGTGATGAAGCTGGTGCAAAACTCGAGGCGCTTGGGGCGAAAGTTTCCGGCAGCGTTTCGAAGAAGACGGCGTTCGTTATTGCAGGCGAGGATGCAGGGAGTAAGCTTGTGAAGGCCAATGCGCTTGGGGTTACTGTCTGGCATGAGAAAGAACTGCTGAGTTTCTTGGAAGCAAATATAGTCTGAAGGAGTGGACCATAATGCGGGTTGAATTTTTCGTTCAAGGGTCGGAGCCTGATCCCTATCGTGTGACATTTGAGAAATTTGGGAATAATCTAAATGCATATTGCACCTGTGCGGCTGGTGCGAATGGTCAGTCATGCAAACATAGATTGCGGATTCTTTCTGGTAATCATGAGGGCTTAGTCGGTGGCGGCATCGATAACGCATTGATGGTAGTTGATTGGATATGTGGAACTGATGTTGAGTATTATCTGAAAAAGCTTATAGAGGCAGAGGATTGCTATGATCGTTCTCGGAAATTATTGACTGATGCGAGGAAGGATTTTGCTTCATCTTTAAGAATGCATATGCCTGTCAATATTGTTGATATGGATCTTGCGGCTTCTTCATCAGTTACCTTTACGGTTGATGCGGAAAGATCGGTCTATGGAAAGTGGGTCGTGCTAACCGGAGGCTTGGCGTCGATGTCCCGCGACGAAGCTGGCATAAAACTCGAAGCCTTGGGCGCAAAGGTATTCGGCAGCGTTTCGAAAAAAACCAGCGTCGTGATCGCCGGTGAAGCGGCCGGCAGCAAATTGGTGACGGCGCAGGAACTCGGAATCGAGATCTGGGACGAAGCGGCGCTGCTGGTTTTTCTCGCAGAACACGGCAGCGCATGAGCGGCTGGCGACCTACCGCCACGTTCGACGCGCTGCGTCTACGCGCGAAGCTGTACGCGACGATCCGTGCATTCTTCGCCCGGCGTGATGTGCTGGAAGTCGAAACGCCGGTGCTGTCGATGGCCGGCAACACAGACCCGAACATCGAATCGTTTTCACTGGAATTCTCCGGGCGCACCGACGGTGCGCCGCGCACGCGATGGCTGCGCACGTCACCGGAGTTCGCGCTGAAACGATTGCTGGCCGCTGGCGTCGGCGATTGCTACGAACTCGGCCGCGTGTTCCGCAATGGCGAAGCCGGCAGCCGTCACAACCCCGAGTTCACGATGCTGGAGTGGTATCGGCTCGGTTGGAATCATCAGCGCCTCATCGACGAAACCGTCGAACTGGTGCAGACCGCGCTGGGGTTGATCGGCCGCAGCGCCGGCGTGGCGACAACGAGTTTCCGCGATCTGTATCGCGACCGTCTCGGCATCGATCCACTCACCGCGTCTGATATCGAACTGCGGGCCGCGCTGGGAGACATCGCGATCGATCCGGACGGTCTGACGCGCGACGATTGGCTGGACCTGCTGATGACCCATCGGCTGCAGCCGGGCTTCGATCGC
>JAYTAY010000313.1:0-3405 GCA_043737255.1 Luteimonas sp. | reverse complement strand
ATCCCCTGGTCAAGGTCGAAGTCTCCTCGTCCTCGCATCCGTTCTACACGGGCCAGAACAAGGTCATGGATACCAGCGGTCGCATCGACAAATTCAAGCGCCGCTACAAGTAAACGCAGCGCAAGCTTTGCAAGACGGCCGCCCTCGAGGCGGCCGTTTGCTTTTGCGGAAACCTTGGGTCGTATTGCACGGCGATCCGTCACGACGCATCGTCACGATCACCTTTCGACTGTTGGACCTTTGTACGGCTGTCGCCCCAAACCTGCTATGCGATAATTGCTGCACCGCGGCACTGCCGTGGCTCCGCCTCTCGTGCCGATTTGTCTCGTTGCACTGCTTGCTGTCGAGGCGCTTGGGTTTTCGGGTAATGCTGGCTTTCGGGAGTGCATCAGTGTCCGATTTGAAAAACGTCACGCTTAACACCGGCGACAAGTCGGTGACGCTGCCGGTACTCACCGGCACGCTCGGCAATCCGTGCATCGACATCGCCACATTGCCGAAGGAAACCGGCTGCTTTACCTACGACTCCGGCTTCACCGCCACCGCCGCGTGCAAGTCGGCGATCACCTACATCGATGGCGATGCCGGCGTGCTGATGTATCGCGGCTACCCGATCGAACAGCTGGCCAAGCATTCGAGTTTCCTCGAGGTGGCCTATCTGCTGATGCAGGGCGAGTTGCCGAACAAGGACGAGTTCGCCAAGTTCGAGAACGAAGTCACCCACCACACGATGATGCACGAGGCCTTCAAGGGTTTCCTCGGTGGTTTCCGCCACGACGCGCATCCGATGGCGATGCTGGTCGGCATGCTCGGCTCGATGGCCAGCTTTTATCACAACGATCTCGATTACGAAGACCCCGCCGAGCGTCATCTCGCCGCGATCCGCCTGATCGCCAAGGTCCCGACGATTGCCGCGGCGTGCCATCGCTACTCGATTGGTTGGCCGTTGCGTTATCCACGCAACAACATTCCGTACGTCGAGCGCTTCCTGCAGATGATGTACGAAGTGCCGAGCGAGCCGCTGGAATTGAATCCGGTGGCGGCCAAGGCGCTCGATCTGCTGTTCATCCTGCACGCTGATCACGAGCAGAACGCATCGACCTCCACGGTGCGGCTGGTGGGTTCCACCGGCGCCAATCCCTATGCCTGCGTGGCGGCCGGCGTGGCGGCGTTGTGGGGTCCCGCGCATGGCGGCGCCAACGAAGCCGTGCTGAAAATGCTGGCCGAAATCGGAAAACCCGAGAATGTGCAGTCCGCGGTCGACAGGGCCAAGGACAAGGAATCGGGGTTCCGCCTGATGGGCTTCGGCCATCGTGTCTACAAGAATTTCGATCCGCGCGCCAAGATCATCCGCCAGATGACGCACCAGGTGCTCAACGAACTCGGTGTCAACGATCCGCTGCTGGACGTGGCCGTGAAGCTGGAGGAAGCGGCGCTGAAGGATGATTACTTCATCCAGCGCAAGCTCTATCCCAACGTCGATTTCTACAGTGGCATCATCTACAAGGCGTTGAAGATCCCCACCGAAATGTTCACCGTGATGTTCGCCATCGCCCGCACCGCCGGCTGGGTCGCGCACTGGCTGGAGCAACAGCAGGATCCCGAAGTCAGGATCGGTCGCCCGCGGCAGATCTACACCGGCTACGCCACACGCGATTACACCACCCTAGACAAGCGTTGACCCATTCGCTCGTCGTACGATGAAACGCCCCGTATTCCGGGGCGTTTTCCTTTTCGAGAACTTGAAAAACTTCAGTGCACTGCGCGCTGGATCCGTTCGTCTATCTCCACTTGTTTTGCCAAGGATCGAAGACGCGACAAGGAAATTTGATATTGCCCATTGGCCGGCAAGGTCTTGTGTTTCAGCTCGGCCCAGACTCGATGCCTGGCGCCGTTGGACCTCTTCAGATGTGCCGTCTTTAAAAATCTTCAGAACAAGCAAGAATTTTGGTTCACACCGGAACGCCACGCAGTTCACGTGTGCCGCCTTGATCTCGATATCTTTGCCTTCCCTTTGGGCATCTTTTCCTTCTGTAGAAGGTGGAAAGAGAGTCAATCCATAGTGATATGCAGCCAACGCCTCACCGATACTTCCGACTAAGTGACCGTCAGCGTGAAGGGCGATCGAACATGTGTCGAGCTCTTTCACAATTTTGTGTAGTTGTGCAATCAAGAGTGGGAAACGTTTTGAATCCATGGGGCCGAGTGCGCTTGAAGAAGTGGTTAAGAAGCCAGGCAATGATGCCGATGATCACGTAATCGTTTTTCAAGGAAAGCCGGTTTGCCGCGCATGGTTGAGTCATCCATAGGATGGATCGAGACGATTGACGGTTCCCGCGCGCTGAGATCGTCGAAATCAAGTTCCCGCTTCGTAGCCTGCGATCTCGTCATCCGCCAGCAGCTGTCGCAGCTGCGCGACCGATGCACGCTTCATCGGTTTTCCGTCGACACCGGACAACGGCGCCTGGCGCAGCGCATCCTCCGGCAACACAGTGAGATCGAAGCTCAAATCTTCTGCGGTAAAGACCCACACCGGAAAATCTTCACTGCGCTCGCGATCGAGGCGGACGCGACGTGTCCGCAGTTCTGCAGGAATGCGGCTGTCTTCGAGCAGGCGCGAGACAGCATCCGCGTCGTCGGTGTAAACATGCAACGACACTGGAGAGTGCGTGTCGGTAGTGCCATCCAATACCGGTCCGATCAGTCGCGCATTAAATGCGGAAAAAAATTCCAGTGCGCGCAGAGCGGCTTCACGACGTTGCCGTAACCCGGCTGCCTGCGTCTCACCCTGGAAAAGTCGCTGGTACTGGCGTAATGCGTCCTCGATCTCGCGGTTGCGCGGCAAGGACGCATCGTCATGGATGCCGAGCCGCTCGGCAGCTTTCAACTTGGCTTGATGGAAATCGCGGATGCCGCCTTCGGCCATCAATCGCGCGGCTTCGTGGGCTAGGCGGTGCCGACGTTCGCGGGTCCGGGTTTCGGCATGCTGGCGGGCGTGGTGCATGGAGCGCTCCCCTGACGACACCAAGCCCGACTCTACAACGGCGCCCCGAAGATGTGTAGGAGCGCCCCATGGGCGCGATGGGACATTACTGAGAAAGGCCGAACACGACGCGCCCGACGGCTTTGATTTTGAATGTTTTTGTCGCTTCGATTGCGTTTATTCAGTTTTATCGCGCTAAACATTTCGACTGGAAAATTTTTCTGCCGTTTGCTGTAACTTCCGTGCCGTTTGCGTTTATCGGTGGAATGATTCAGCTTCCGACGAATATTTATAAAATCGTTCTCGGTGCGATTTTGATTTTGGCGGCGATTCGTTTGGCGATAAATTTGAAAAACGACAGCGAACCGCAGGAACCGAAAATTTGGTTATCGCTGATTGTCGGCGCGGTTTTGGGTTTGCTT
>JAYTAY010000312.1:0-3417 GCA_043737255.1 Luteimonas sp. | reverse complement strand
ATGAAACTGGCGGAGAGTGAGAGGTCAGACAGGGGCGCTCGAGCCACTGGCTCTCGCCCCTTGTCGAACGCCCGAGCCTTGCGAGGGCCGGGAATCTCTACTCGTAGCCATTGAAAATGGCGGAGAGTGAGGGATTCGAACCCTCGATCAGGCTTTTGACCCGATACTCCCTTAGCAGGGGAGCCCCTTCAGCCGCTCGGGCAACTCTCCGATCACGTTGCGCGCAACGTGCGGCGAAGGATACCGGTTCAACCAGCCCGAGGTAAACCTTCGGCTGTCATCGGCGCGTCACTGGCTTCCGGCTGATGGCCTTCCTCACCCTGATGGATGCGCTGGTAAATCTCCTCGCGATGTACCGCGACCTCCTTGGGTGCGTTGATACCGATCCGCACCTGATTGCCTTTTACGCCGAGAACGGTGACGGTGACCGAATCTCCGATCATCAATGTTTCACCCACGCGACGGGTCAAGATAAGCATAGTTTTTCTCCAAGGGCCGGCACCCGGTTGCTCCGGCAAACATCCTCGCCCGACAGCGGGCGAAAACGTTTCCATCAATTCCAAGACGTGAAGCATGTGACCCGGAGGCCAGCGGGTCAACTAGGTCACAAGTCATGGTCACGAGGTTGAACGCAGTCTTTGCGCAATCCAATCATGAACATCGGACAACGCGGCCACCAGCGCAGGCCCGTCATCCCCCCCGCCTTGCGCCAGATCCGCCCGACCGCCGCCCTTGCCGCCGATCTGAGCGGCGACATGCGCGAGCAGATCCCCCGCCTTGATCTTGCCCGCAGCCGCGCCGCTCACGCCAGCGACCAGCGATGCCTTGCCGTCACTGGCGCCTGCCAGAATGATCACCGCGTCACCGAGTTGTTGCTTGAGCCGATCCACGGCGTCGCGCAGCGCCTTGGCATCGAACCCGTCCAGCCGCTTCGACAACACGCTGATGCCGTCCACCTGTTGTGCGCTGCTGGCCAGATCCGAGGTCGCACCGGACGCGGCCCTGGCTCTGAGCGCTTCGACCTCGCGCTCCAGCTTGCGCTGTCGATCAGTAAGCTGCCGCACTTTTTCCACCACGTCCTGCGCAGTACCACCGAGCAATTGCGCGGCTTCGCCAAGACGACGCTCCTCATCGGCGATGTAGTCCAGCGCCCCCTGCCCTGTCACTGCCTCGATCCGCCGCACTCCGGCAGAAACACCGCCTTCGGACACGATCTTGAACACGCCGATGTCGCCGGTACGGCCGACGTGCGTGCCGCCGCACAGCTCGGTGGAAGTCTCTCCCATGCGCAACACGCGGACGCGCTCACCGTATTTTTCACCGAACAGGGCCATCGCGCCGAAATCCAGCGCCTCCTGCATGCCCATGTTGTGGATTTCGGCTTCGTGGTTGCCGCGGATTTCGGCATTGACGCGACGTTCGATCTCGGCAAGTTCCTGTGCCGCTACCGGCTGGAAATGGGAAAAATCGAAACGCAACCGGTCGGGCGCGACCAGCGAACCCTTCTGCATGACGTGCGTGCCCAGCATCTGGCGCAGCGCTGCATGCAACAGGTGCGTGGCCGAATGATTGAGCACCGTCGCGACCCGACGCGCGCCGTCCGCAGCGGCCACCAGATAATCGCAACGCTTCAGCGTGCCAGCGGTCAGTTGGCCGATGTGGCCATGGAATTGGCCAGCGAATTTCTGCGTGTCGCGCACTTCAAAGCGTACGCCCTGCTCATCCAGTTCGCCGATATCGCCGACCTGTCCGCCGCTTTCGGCGTAAAACGGCGTGCGGTCGAGAAACACGATCGCTTCGTCGCCCGCCTCGACGGCTTCGACCGGACGACCGTCTTTCAATAACGCGACCACTTGCAAGCCGCCTGCGGTCATGGCGTCGTAGAGGAACTCGGTTGGCTTGAGTTGCGAGACCAGTTCTGCAGGCAGCGCCGTACCCGACGCAAACTTGCTGGCAGCGCGCGCGATTTCGCGTTGCTGGGTCATGGCGGCATCAAAGCCGGCCATATCGACCTGCAGGCCACGTTCGCGGGCGATGTCGGCAGTCAGATCGACCGGGAAGCCGTAGGTGTCATACAAGCGGAATGCATCGGCGCCAGGGATCATTTCGCCCGAGCGCCTGGCGACCTCATCGAAAATACGCATGCCGCTGTCGAGCGTCTCCGCGAAGCGTTCCTCTTCGGCCTTGAGCGCGCGTTCGACCAGTTCGCGCTTGGTGGAAAGTTCCGGATAGGCTTCACCCATCGCCTCGTCGAGTGTGGCAACCAGTTTGTGGAAGAACGGTTCGCGTACACCCAGCATCCAACCGTGGCGCAGCGCACGGCGGATGATGCGGCGCAGGACATATCCGCGGCCTTCGTTGGAAGGCAACACGCCATCGACAATCAGGAACGAACAAGCACGGATGTGATCGGCGATCACGCGCAGTGATTTGTTTTCGAGATCGGCGGTGTGGGTGTGCTTCGCAGCGGCATGGATCAGCTTCTGGAACAGGTCGATTTCGTAATTGTTGTTGGTGTGCTGGAGGACTGCAGCCAAACGTTCCAACCCCATGCCGGTATCGACGCATGGCGCCGGCAGTGGCTGCAGAGTGCCATCGGGTTGCTTGTCAAACTGCATGAACACCAGGTTCCAGATTTCGATATAACGGTCGCCATCCTCGTCTGGTGAGCCCGGCGGGCCGCCAGCGTATTGCTCGCCATGGTCGTAGAAGATTTCGGTGCACGGCCCGCATGGGCCGGTATCGGCCATCTGCCAGAAATTGTCGCTGGCGAATGGCGCGCCCTTGTTGTCGCCGATGCGGACGATGCGCTCGACGGAGATGCCAATGTCCTTGTTCCAGATGTCGAAGGCTTCGTCGTCGGTCTGATAGACCGTGACCAGCAAGCGCTCCTTGGGCAGCTTCCACACTTCGGTCAACAACTCCCAAGCCCAGGCGATGGCGTCCTTCTTGAAATAATCGCCGAACGACCAGTTGCCCAGCATCTCGAAGAAGGTGTGGTGGCGCGCGGTGTAGCCGACCTGATCCAGATCGTTGTGCTTGCCGCCCGCCCGCAGGCAGCGTTGCACGTCCGCGGCGCGCACATAGCTGCGCTTCTCGGCGCCAAGGAAGACATCCTTAAATTGCACCATGCCGGAATTGGTGAACAGCAAGGTCGGGTCGTTGCCCGGCACCAGCGGCGCGGATGGCACCAGCGTATGGCCCTTGTCGCGAAAGAATTCGAGGAAATCGCTGCGGATTTCGGAGGTCGTTTTCATGTGGGATCGGAAGTTGAAGAGTGGGCGAGCGGGCGCCGAACCATCAAGATGAGGGCATGGCGTCGAGCAGACAACCCAATGCCATCAAGGTTAGCAGGCCGGGACGCGGCAGGCGCGGACTCAATTGGAGAGCCGCGGTGACTCTCTGCCACGCGGGCGA
>JAYTAY010000311.1:0-3417 GCA_043737255.1 Luteimonas sp. | reverse complement strand
TGCACCGCGACCGCAACTGGTCTGCGTCGATCAGGAAGGTGGCCGCGTGCAACGGTTCCGCGACGGTTACAGCGCGTTGCCGTCGCTGGAAGGTTTCGGCTTGCAATACGCAAGCGATCCGGATGCCGCACTCGCACAAGCGCAGGAACACGCCTGGCTGATGGCCAGCGAAGTGCGCGCGTCAGGCGTCGATCTGAGTTTCGCGCCCGTGGTCGATCTGGGCCGCGGCAATCGCGCCATCGGCAATCGCGCGTTCTCGGCCGATCCACAGATCGTCGCTGCATTCACCCGTGCCTACGTGCAGGGCATGCATGCTGCGGACATGGCGGCCACGCTGAAACATTTTCCAGGTCACGGCTCGGTGCTGGAGGACACGCATTTCGACGATGCCGTCGATCCGCGCTCGCTCGATGTCATCCGCAATGAAGACCTCATCCCGTTCGTTGCCGGCATCGACTCAGGCGCCGATGCGGTGATGATGGCGCATGTGCTGTATCCGGAAGTCGCGCCGGAGCCGGCGGGCTATTCGAAGTTCTGGATCGAGGACATCCTGCGCCTGGAAATGGGGTTTCGTGGTGTCGTGTTTTCCGACGACATCGGCATGGCGGCGGCGTTCTCCGCGGGCGGCGTCAAGGCGCGCATCGATGCACACCTGGATGCCGGTTGCGACGTCGTGCTGGTCTGCCATCCCGACCTCGTCGAGGAATCGCTCGCTGCCGTCGAAGGTCGTACGCTCAACACGATGGCGCTGGCGGGTTTGATCGGTCGCGGCGCGCTTGGGTGGGATGGCCTGCTGGCTGACGCGCGTTATTCCGGTGCGCAATCGCGGCTGGCGGGCACAACGGGAGGCATCGCATGACGCCGCCTGATCTTGGGAGTGCATTGCGCACCGCCGAACTGCTCCATGACCGCGAAGCCCTGCAGGCGCAGATCGAGCGCATGGCCGAAGAAATCCGCACCGACTACGCGGAAGGCGAAGTGCCGCTGTATGTCACGGTGATGCATGGCGGCATGCCGTTCGCATCGCAACTGGCGTTCGCGCTCGGCGAGCGCGGACTGGATCTGGAATTCGATTATCTGCATGCCACCCGTTATCGCGGCAGCACGTCGGGTTCCGGACTGGCGTGGCTACATCGCCCGGCGACGCCGATGCGCGGCCGTCGCGTGCTGTTGGCCGATGACATCCTCGATGAGGGACATACCTTGCTGGCGGTCCGTCGATGGTGCGAGGACCAGGGCGCGGCCGATGTGCGCATCGCAGTGCTCGCAGTGAAACTGCACGACCGTTGCGTGGACGATATCGAAGCGGATTACGTCGGCGTGCAAGTGCCGGATCGCTACGTGTTCGGTTATGGCATGGACTATCACGAGCAGGGGCGCAACCTGCCGGGTATCTATGCGTTGAAGGCTTGACTGTGGCCACGCACTCCAACGACATCGCACTGGCCGTCATCGGAGGCACCGGCGTTTACGCACTCGCAACGCTGATCAATGCCCACGCGCATCAGCCGATCACGGCGTATGGCGCGCCATCGGGGCCGATCCGGGTCGGCACGCTGGGAGAGAAACGCGTCGCGTTCCTCGCGCGGCATGGCGAAGGCCATTCATTGCCGCCGCACAAGATCAACTACCGCGCCAATCTTGCCGCGTTGCGCGCACTGGGTGCGAGGCGCGTGCTGGCGTTGAACACCGTCGGCGGCATCACCGATCACTTCGGTCCGCGCGTGCTGGCCTGTCCCGACCAGCTGATCGATTACACCTGGGGCCGGGTCTCGACCTTGTCGGAAGAGCCCGGCACTGAAGTGCTGCACGTGGATTTCGGCGATCCGTACACGCCATCGCTGCGCAAGGAAGTCATCGCAGCAGCGATCCACGCCAATGTCCTCCTCGTCGGACACGGCTGCTATGGGGCCACGCAGGGGCCGCGCCTGGAAACCAAGGCCGAAATCGCCCGCATGC
Organism: Luteimonas sp.; assembly: GCA_043737255.1. GTDB lineage: Bacteria > Pseudomonadota > Gammaproteobacteria > Xanthomonadales > Xanthomonadaceae > JALYOU01. The sequence goes on along the minus strand of JAYTAY010000311.1, from coordinate 1,458 downwards.
GTCGCGATGGCTGTGATCTGGTCGGCATGACAGGCATGCCGGAAGCCGGTCTTGCCCGCGAGATGGGACTCGATTACGCGTGCCTCGCCATCGTCGCCAATTGGGCGGCGGGCTGCTCCGCACGCGAGGATGAAGAGATCACCATGGACGAGGTGCTTGGCAATGTCGCGGCGGCGTCCGAGGGGCTGCCGGCGTTGCTTCGGGAAATGCTGGAAGGGTGAGAGTGGTGAGCCGAGGCCCACCCTACGCGACTGCAACCCCGGCACAGATGGTTCTTTTCGGCGCCGATGTCCGACGCGTCGTGGTGCTGGCGCAGGCTCCGCGCGGCCCGTCTGAGGTGCAATACGAGTGCTGTCCGTGATCACTTCGGCTTCAAGAGCTGCAGCAATTCAGCGAACGTAGCCCGGGTGGAACCGAAGGTGATACCCGGGCTTTTTCTTGACGGTGAGGTAGAGCCCCGGGTAGACCAGCTTCGCTGTGAAAGCCGCTTCACTCCACTCCACCCGGGCTACGTCAATCCAGGAACTGCAGTTTCGCAAGTTCCGAGTAAAGTCCGCCTTGCGCCATCAACGCATCATGCGTGCCCTCTGCGACGATGCGGCCGTGATCCATCACCACGATGCGATCGGCCTTGAGCACGGTGGCCAGCCGATGCGCGATGACCAGCGTGGTGCGGCCTGCCATCAGGTTTTCCAGTGCGTGCTGCACGGCGCGTTCGCTCTGCGCATCCAGCGCCGAGGTCGCCTCGTCCAGCAACAGGATTGGTGCATTCTTCAATAACGCTCGTGCGATCGCCACGCGTTGCTGCTGGCCGCCGGACAGGCGCGCGCCGCGTTCGCCCAACTCCTCGTCGTAACCGTTCGGCAAGACAGACAGGAACTCATGTGCTTCGGCCGACTTCGTTGCCGCTTCCAGTTCCGCATCGGTCGCATCGAGTCGGCCATAACGGATGTTGTCGCGTGCGCTGGTGGCGAAGATCGTCGGTGACTGCGGCACCAATGCGATGTGCTCGCGCAGGGCCGACGGATCGAGTTCGCGAATGTCGATGCCATCGACCAGAAGCCGGCCCGATTGTGGATCGTGAAACCGAAGCAGCAACGAAAATACCGTGCTCTTGCCAGCGCCCGAGGGCCCGACCAGCGCGACGGTTTCGCCCGGCTGCACCTGCAGCGAAAAATCCTGTAGCGCCGGAAGATCAGGGCGCATCGGATAGCGGAATGTCACCTCCTCGATGCGCAGCTCACCGCGCAACGGGTGCGGAAGTGTTTGCACCGAAGTAGGTGCGACGATGCCCGAAGACTCATGCAAAAGATCGTTGATGCGGCCCATGCCGCCGGCGGCGCGCTGCAACTCGTTCCAGACTTCCGCCAGCGCGCCAACCGAGCCGCCGCCGATCAACGCGTACAGCACGAACTGGCCGAGCGTGCCTGCGGTCATGCGACCTGCGATCACGTCGTG
>JAYTAY010000310.1:0-3424 GCA_043737255.1 Luteimonas sp. | reverse complement strand
CCTTGTCGTAGTCCGAGGAGGTGTCCTCGATCTGCGCCTTGATCTGCTTGATGCGGCCTTCGATATTGGCGCTTTCGCCCGCACCGTCGATCAGCGTGGTGTTTTCCTTGGTGATCTGAACTTTCTTGGCGCGGCCCAGATCCTTGATCGTCGCCTTCTCCAGCGACAGGCCGACTTCCTCGGAAATCACGGTGCCGCCGGTCAGGATCGCCATGTCTTCGAGCATCGCCTTGCGACGATCGCCGAAGCCCGGCGCCTTGACCGCACACACCTTGACGATGCCGCGGATGGTGTTGACCACCAGCGTCGCCAGCGCTTCGCCTTCGACTTCCTCGGCGACGATCAGCAACGGCTTGCCGGACTTGGCCACGCCTTCAAGCAACGGCAGCAGTTCGCGGACGTTGGAGATCTTCTTGTCGTGCAGCAGGATGAACGGATCTTCGAGTTCCGACGACATCGACTGCTGGTTGTTGATGAAGTAAGGCGACAGGTAGCCGCGATCGAACTGCATGCCCTCGACCACGTCGAGTTCGTTGTCCAAACCGGAACCTTCCTCAACGGTGATGACGCCTTCCTTGCCGACCTTCTTCATCGCGTCGGCGATGATCGTGCCGATCGACTCGTCGCTGTTGGCCGAGATCGTGCCGACCTGGGCGATGGCCTTGTCGTCGGCGGTGGGCTTGGACTGCTTCTTCAACTCAGCGACGGCGGCCGTCACGGCCTTGTCGATGCCGCGCTTGAGGTCCATCGGGTTCATGCCGGCGGCAACGCCCTTCATGCCTTCGCGGATCATCGCCTGCGCCAGCACGGTGGCGGTGGTGGTGCCGTCACCGGCGTTGTCGGAGGTCTTGGAGGCGACTTCCTTCAGCATCTGCGCGCCCATGTTCTCGAACCGGTCGGCCAGTTCGATTTCCTTGGCGACGGAGACGCCGTCCTTGGTGATGGTCGGGGCGCCGTAGCTCTTCTCGAGCACGACGTTGCGGCCCTTCGGGCCGAGTGTTGCCTTGACGGCATTGGCGAGGATGTTGACGCCGCGCAGCATCTTGGCGCGCGAGTCCTCACCGAAACGAATTTCCTTGGCAGCCATGGTTTATTACCTCAAAAAGCAAAAATGGGAATTGGTAGGCGGGTCTTGACCCGCCGCTGTGTAATTTGATCGAAGCGATGGGGGGGTCGAGACCCGCCCTACATCAGTCGAGGATCGCGAAGATGTCGTCTTCTTTGACCACCAGGTAATCGACGCCGTCGAGCTTCACTTCGGTGCCGCTGTATTTGCCGAACAGGACCTTGTCGCCGGTCTTGACCTTGGGCGCGCGGGTAGTGCCGTTGTCGAGTGCCTTGCCTTCGCCGACCGCAACCACTTCGCCCTTGATCGGCTTCTCGGTGACGGTGTCGGGGATGACGATGCCACCAGCGGACATCTTTTCTTCTTCCATGCGCTTGATGACAACGCGGTCGTAGAGCGGTTTGATATTCATGACAACCTCGCAGATTGATGAAGGTACGTATTGATGAAGGTACGTAAGTAGTTGATTGATGAAGGAAAGGACCGCCGATTCTAGCAGTCGCAGATGACGACTGCCAGCGACATGGACGTGACAACCCAGGAGTTCGGTATCCAAGCGAGATTGGGGTGCGGCCTGACCCTTTCAAGAGTGGGGGTGGGTTGCAAGATAGAAGCTGGGGCGGCTGCCGGTTTGTCGCGTGCCAGTGCGAACCCCACCGCCAGAAGGTGCAAGGCTGCCCATAAAAAAGCGGCTGCGGCTCAGCGAGGCCGGGGCTGGCGAGCGTCTTATCGCCAAAAGACAAAAGGCGCGCATGGCAGACATGAGCGCCTTTTGCTGCGATCACTGCCGTCTTTTGGCTGTGCCGCTTTCTCAACGCAGTGCGGTGAGAAGCCAACGTCCCTGTCGGCGGCGATAGAAATACCCGGTAATGGTGACGCTGCGAAGAGGCGGCAGCGCGCGCGTATGCACAATCCTGGTGGGCGCGTCTGATAACACCGTTGCAAACCTGTTCAAAACAGGTACCAATATTCAATACTGCTACCAAAAGCGAACCACTGATGTCTAATTTCAGTCACTAAGATACTATTGGTTACAAAATGCGTCACAGCCCGGAATACGTCGCGTAATGTCGCTTCAGTCCGTTCACGCAGGGGGAGCGATGACCGACCAGCAGAGGGTTCGCTTGGCACGCCGGCATGCCGGTCTGTCGCAACAGCAGCTGGCCTTGGCGGTCGGTGTTCAACGCAGCGCGGTGAGCCATTGGGAGGCGCGGCAAGGCAAGCACCCGACGGCCGCCCATCTGCGGGAGATCGCAATGGTGACCGCCGTCCAGTTCGAGTGGCTGGCGACCGGCCGCGGCACGATGGCGTTGTCCAAGGATGCGCAACTGGACTCGGTGGCCACCGCGGACGCGTTGCTGGTGGAGGACTCGTTGGAGTTGCGGCTGGTCACTGCTTTCCGCGAGGCGCCGGTGCGGTCGCGCCTGCCACTGGTCGAGGTGATGGAACAACTGGCCGCCCAGCGCACTGGCCGCGTACGAGCCAGTCCAGCACCGCCCGGCAAACCCGAGCGGTAACCACTGGCAAGAAGTGACCGGTCGGGAGGCTCGGCTACCCTATGTCTCTTTTCCGCCTGGCTGCGATCGTGCCCGCCATCGTTTGCTACTGCACTTGTCCTGACACCGACAGCGCGACGCACATTGCCGAATCGCTGGTGGAAAAGCGCTTGGCGGCATGCGTGAACATCGTGCCGGGGTTGCGTTCCGTGTATCGCTGGCAGGGCGGCATCGAGCGCGCCGAGGAGGTGCTGCTGATGATCAAGACGACCTCCGCGCGGCTCGACTCGCTGCAGCGACACATCGATGCGCTCCATCCCTACGAACTGCCGGAACTGATCGCGGTCGAAGTCGTCGGCGGTTCACCCGCCTACCTCGACTGGATCCACCAGCAAAGCCGCGAAGAGACCTGATCCGATGCCCTTGTTGTTGCGCGGCCCGTTGTTACGCAGCCTGGCTGTATGCCTGTTATCGCTGTTCTTCCTCGCACCGGCACTGGCGATCGACGAGAAGGACCTGTTACCGGTCGACGACGCATTTGCGCTGAGCGCCACGGCGACGTCGCGCGAACGCATCGAGATTCGCTGGAAGATCGCCGACGGGTACTACCTGTACCGCCATCGGATTTCCGTGCAGCCAACCGATGCAGCCTTCAACGCGGGCAGGCTCTCGCTGCCGGCAGGCGAAAAACACACTGATGAATTTTTCGGCAATGTCGAAACTTATCGCCATCAATTGAGTGGCTCACTTCCCGGCATTGCCGGCGGCACGGCCAATGCGGTCACATTGAAAATCAAATACCAGGGCTGCGCGGATCTTGGCATTTGCTATCCGCCGCAAACGCGCACGCTGACAATTGCCT
>JAYTAY010000309.1:0-3430 GCA_043737255.1 Luteimonas sp. | reverse complement strand
ATGTCGCTGAGAAAAGCCCTTGCAGGGCATTGCTGACTTGACAGCGTGGCCCCCGGCGTGATTCCACTATAAATAGAACGATCCTGAACGCCCGTGGCTCACGCGCCCCGGGCGTTGCCTTCTGTACTGTTTTTTTGCGTCGCCGGCATGGCGCGCCTGGAATCCCACCTGCAATGGCCAAGAACCTCCTCATCGTCGAATCGCCTGCCAAGGCCAAGACGATCAACAAGTATCTCGGCAAGGACTTCATCGTCCTGGCTTCCTACGGTCACGTCCGCGACCTGGTGCCGAAGGAAGGCGCGGTCGATCCCGACAACGGCTTCGCGATGCGCTACGACCTGATCGAGAAGAACGAGAAACACGTGGAAGCCATCGCCAAGGCCGCCAAGGGCGCCGACGCCTTGTTCCTGGCGACCGATCCGGATCGCGAAGGCGAGGCGATCAGCTGGCACATCGCCGAAATTCTGAAAGAACGCGGCCTGCTCAAGGACAAGACGCTGCAACGCGTGGTGTTCACCGAGATCACGCCGCGGGCGATCAAGGAGGCGATGGCCAAGCCGCGCCAGATCGCCGGCAATCTGGTCGATGCGCAGCAGGCGCGACGTGCGCTGGACTACCTGGTCGGCTTCAACCTGTCGCCGGTGTTGTGGCGCAAGGTGCAACGCGGGCTGTCGGCCGGCCGCGTGCAATCGCCGGCGCTGCGGATGATCGTCGAGCGCGAGGAAGAGATCGAGGCCTTCATCGCACGCGAATACTGGTCGATCGAAGCCGAATGCGCGCACCCCTCGCAGACCTTCACCGCCAAGCTCAACAAATACGACGGCAAGAAGTTCGAGCAGTTCACGATCACCGAAGGCGACACCGCAGAGCAAGCGCGACGCCGCATCGTTGCCGCCGCAAACGGCGCGCTGCATGTCACCGATGTCGTCAGCAAGGAACGCAAGCGCCGCCCGGCCGCGCCGTTTACGACGTCCACGCTGCAGCAGGAGGCCTCGCGCAAGCTTGGCTTCACCACCAGCCGCACCATGCGCGTGGCGCAGAAGCTGTACGAAGGCGTGGCGATCGGCGAGGAAGGCCCGGTCGGCCTGATCAGCTACATGCGTACCGACTCGGTTAATTTGTCGGTTGATGCGGTGACCGAGATCCGCGACGTGATCGCGCGCGATTACGGCACCAAGGCCGTGCCGGACAAACCCAACACCTACCAGACCAAATCCAAGAACGCGCAGGAAGCGCACGAAGCGATCCGCCCGACCTCGGCATTGCGCACGCCCGCGCAGGTCGCACGCTTCCTCGACGACGACGGCCGTCGCCTGTACGAACTGATCTGGAAACGCGCCGTTGCATCGCAGATGGTGCCGGCCACGTTGAACACGGTCAGCGTCGATCTGGCCGCCGGCAGCGACCACAGCTTCCGCGCCAGCGGCACCACGGTCATCGATCCCGGCTTCCTCGCCGTGTACGAGGAAGGCAAGGACACCAAGGCCGCCGAGGACGAGGATGAAGGCCGCAAATTGCCGCCGATGAAGACCGGCGACCGCATCCCGCTGGAACGCATCCACGCCGACCAGCATTTCACCGAGCCGCCGCCGCGTTTTTCCGAAGCGTCGCTGGTCAAGACCCTGGAGGAATACGGCATCGGCCGGCCGTCGACTTATTCGTCGATCATCCAGACGCTGCAATTCCGCAAATACGCCGAAATCGAGAACCGGCGTTTTCGCCCCAGCGACGTCGGACGCGCGGTCTCCAATTTCCTCAGCGGACATTTCACCCAGTACGTCGATTATGACTTCACCGCGAAGTTGGAAGACGAGCTCGATGAGGTGTCGCGCGGCGAGAAAGAGTGGGTGCCGCTGATGGAAAAATTCTGGGGCCCGTTCAAGCAACTGGTTGACGAGAAAACCGAATCGGTCGATCGCAGCGAAGCCACCGGCGCGCGTGATCTGGGCACCGATCCAAAATCCGGCAAGCCGGTCAGCGTGCGTCTTGGGCGCTACGGACCCTACGCGCAGATCGGCACCGCCGAGGACGAGGACAAACCCACGTTCGCAAGCCTGCGTCCCGGCCAGAGCATGCACACGATCGGTCTGGACGAGGCGATCGACCTGTTCCGGCTGCCGCGCAAACTCGGCCTCGACAAGGAGGAAGAAGTCAGTGTCGGTATCGGCCGCTTCGGCCCGTTCGCCAAACGCGGCAGCGTGTACGCATCGCTGAAGAAAGAAGACGACCCCTACACCATCGATCTCGCCCACGCGGTATTTCTGATCGAGGAAAAGGAAGAGATCGCGCGCAACCGCATCATCAAGGCGTTCGACGGCAGCGACATCCAGGTGCTCAACGGCCGTTACGGTCCATACATCAGCGACGGCAAGCTCAACGGTCGCATTCCCAAGGATCGCGAGCCCGCCTCGCTGACACTTGAGGAAGTGGTCAAGCTGATGGAGGAGACGGGCAAGCCGATGCGCGGGCGGGGCAAGTTTGGTGCGAAGAAGACGGCGACGAAGAAGAAGGCAGCCGCAGTGAAGAAAGACGCTGCGCCTGCGAAGAAGGCAACGAAGAAAGTTGCCAAGAAAGCCGCCAAAAAAACTGCCAAGAAGATCGGCAAAAAGACGACATCGAAGCCCTTAGTCAAGGCGGCGAAAAAGGCCGTCATTCCAATCGTCTGATGAGTGATGGCGGCGCAGCCTTGTTCGCGCCGCCGAATGATTGCCATGTCCCTACGCCGTTACCTGAGCAGACTGAGCTACTTTCAAGGCCATCGCATGCTGAAGCGCTGGCTGTCGCACCCGCTTGGCCATTTCTACTCCCCCATCGGCGACATCGCCGCGTTGGCCGCAGAACGCGAGCGCCTGTGGCCTAACGAAACCATATGTCCTGGCATCGACTTCGCGCCCGCGGCGCAGGCGCAGCTGCTGCGTGATGTATTTCCTGCGCTGCTCGCAGATTTCGATTATCCGGCACACGCCGGGGATTGCGATCGCATCTACTTTTTGCAGAATTCGCAGTTCAGCGAAGTCGACGCTCGCGCGCTGTTTGCCCTGCTGAGGCATTGGCGGCCGCAACGGCTGGTCGAGATCGGCAGCGGCTATTCCACCCTGCTCGCCAGCGACGTCAACCGTCGCTTCGTCAATGGTGCGATCCACATCACCGCGATCGAGCCGTCTCCGCGCGCCTTCCTGCACAACCTCGAGGATGCGCTGACCTTGCGCGTGGAGCGCGTGCAGGACACGCCTGCGGCGATCTTCGCCGAACTGGAACGAGGCGACGTGTTGTTCATCGATTCTTCGCATGTACTCAAGACTGGCAGCGACCTCGTGCACCTGCTGACGCGGGTGCTGCCCGCTCTGGCGAGCGGTGTACGCATCCATGTCCATGACGTGTTTCTGCCCGACGACTACCCGCCACACTGGGTGATCGACGAGAACCGCAG
>JAYTAY010000308.1:0-3436 GCA_043737255.1 Luteimonas sp. | reverse complement strand
ACCGACCCGCCACGGGCGCATCTTTGGGCCATGTTTCTGTGCGAGCAGAAAGGTGGCTCGGCGGGCGGCAGCCCGGCGAAACGCTTGACCAGTCTGGCGACAGCCATCAGGAGAACCAGGCGGCAGGCGAGAGAAACGCTTGACCAGTCTGCCGAATGCCAACAAGAAAAAAGGGCGAAAAGTTGGCGCCATCCAACCGCAGGGCTCACTCGGCTGTCGGCGTTTTAGAGCTGTAGCGCAATCGCCACCAGCGCGCGCCGAACGCAAGCGAAGTCCAGCTCAGGAAAAACGCTACCGGCCAGGCCAGCACCTGCGGCCATAGCCAACCCACAACTGCGATCGCTGCGAGGACGATTGCAGCAATCAACACCACGCCGGTTTCGGATTGTCCCAGTTCGCGCCGACGGGTGAAAGCCGCGCCGAGACTGTTGGCAATGCGAACGGCACTGGCGGCGACGCGACCGGTGTTGCCTTTTCCCCGGCGGGGCGTACGGTTTTTGTTTTCTCTGTTTGCTGCCTTCGGCCGTGGTTCCCCTTCCGATTGCGTGGCGCGGCGACGCCGGGTGAGCACGATCTCGGTTGCATTGCCAAGGTCCACTTCGTATTGCTTCTCCATCTGCGCTGCGAACGCGGAGTTCTCGATGGCGACGTCGATCTCGCTGTTGCCGAGCCAGCTGGCAATATTCAAGTTGGTCGACCCAACACGCGCCCAGCGGCCATCGGCGACGGCCGTCTTGGCGTGCATCATCGAGCCGTTCCACTCAAACACGCGCACGCCCGCTTCCAGCAACGGTCGATAGCCGGCGCGCGACATTGAACCTACCGCGGGAATGTCGCTGGAGCCAGGCACCAGAAGGCGCACGTCGACGCCATCCCGGGCGGCCGCGCGCAGCGCCTGCACGTAAGCTGCCGTGCCGACGAAATACGCATCGCTCAACCACAGGCTGCGCTGCGCCAGTGCGGCGACCAACTGGTCCAACCGATACAGACCCACCTCGTTTGGACGGGTGGCGACCACGCGCAGGTCGACATCACCGATGGTTGGCAAGTTGTCGGCACGAGAAGGGATGGTCACGTCGAGCGGTTCGCCGAGATAGCGCCAGTTGTCGTCGAACGCATCGATCAGCGCCGCGATGGCCGGCCCACGAATCGCCACGCCGGTATCACGCCACGGCACAATATTGCGCTCGGCGTCACCTAACCAGACTGAGCTGACGCACAGCCCGGAAACAAACCCGACTTCGGCATCGACGATCAGCGACTTGCGATGGTCGCGATGGATCGCCTCGAATGGTCGAGTGATTCGGAATGGTCCGAATGCGCGAACTTCGCCGCCGGCTTCAAGCAGCGGTTGCCAGAACGGTGCGCGCGACTGGCCAATGCAACCCAACCAGTCGCGCATGACCAGCACCTGCACACCAGCCAGTGCGCGCTCGGCCAGCGCATCGACGAATTCGCGACCGGTGTCGTCGGCGCGAATGATGTAGTTCTCGAACAGGATGCTGTAGCGGGCGGCGCGAATCGCGTTGAGCCATGCGTCGTAATTGGCACGCGCGTCGATCAGCAGGTCGACCTGATTGCCTGCGATCAGCGGCGCACCAGCGGCGCGGCTGAAGGCGTGCTGGGCAACCTGGCGGGAATAGTCGCCGTCGCGCGGTGATTTGTGGCGTTTCGGGGCAGCTTGCATGGCCGGAATATTACACGTGGCTCCAATCGCAACACTTTCGCACCTTGCGCACGAGCGGGTCGCTGCGCAGACTGTGCGCCGGTTCCGGCCATCCATTCGCGTCGCCGCCGACGATGAGGAGTTCGTGCATGTCCAATCGGCTTGTGTTCCTGCTCTGCATCAGCGCGCTTGCCCTGGCAGCGTTGTTGTTTGCTGCGGATCATCTGCAGTTCGCCTTTTTGGGCGGTATGTCGCTGGGTAATCTCACCGCTGACATTGGCTTGGTTGCTGCTGCGTGGGCCGCACTCGGGCTGCTACCTCCTCACGGGCCTGGACGTGTGATTGGCGTCGTGACGCTGCTGGTTGCGCTGGCCTGGCTGCCTCTTTTGATCGCGCGTGCTGGCAATCGCGCGTTGGTGTTTTACGGCGGACGCGGTGACGCATGGATGGCGCTGACTGCCGCGACGGTGGCACTGGTTCTTTGCATGCTCGCCGCTGCGCTGCCGTGGGCGGGCTATGAGCGTTGGCGCCTGAGCGGAAGCGCTCGCGGCGCTCGAATTATCTGACCATGATCGAACCGGAGCAGGCGATGCAATCGATAGGATCCACGGCACTGTGGTGCGGGTTCGGCGCCGTGGTATTGGCCGCGCTGATCGTCGATTTCATGGTGCTGCGTGGCGGGGGTGAGAAAAAAGTGACGTTCCGCGATTCGGTGCTGTGGAGCGCGGCTTGGGTCGCCTTGGCGCTGATCTTCAACGCGGCACTCTGGTGGTATCTGGATGGCCGCGACGGTCGTGAAGTTGCCAATCAGGTCGGCCTTCAATTTTTGACCGGCTACGTGATCGAAAAATCGCTTTCGATCGACAATATCTTCGTGTTCCTGCTGTTGTTCAAGTCGTTCGCCGTACCCGAGGAACAGCAGCGCAAGGTGCTGATGATCGGCGTGCTCGGTGCCCTGCTGCTGCGGGCAATCATGATCTTCATTGGTGCGGCGCTTATCGCACGCTTCCACTGGGTGCTCTATTTGTTCGGCGCATTTCTCGTTTTCACTGGCGTTCGCATGGCGATGGGCGCGGCCGATGCACACGACATCGAACAGCATCCGCTACTTCGCTGGATGCGCCGCCACCTGCGTGTTACGCCCGGTTATCGCGGTGGTGCGTTGAGCGTCCACATCGACGGCCAGCGCTGGTTTACGCCGCTGTTCCTGGTGGTCGTGCTGATCGGTTTCATCGACATCGTTTTCGCCGTCGATTCGATCCCGGCGATCTTCGCAATCACTGAGGATCCGTTCATCGTACTGACTTCGAATGTTTTCGCCGTACTGGGCTTGCGTGCCCTTTTCTTCATGCTGGCCGGCATGGCGGACCGCTTCCACCTCCTCAACTACGGCCTGGCTGCTGTGCTGGTGTTCATCGGCTTGAAGATGTTGATCGTCGAGTTCTGGAAGATTCCGATCAGCCTGTCGCTACTGGTCGTCGCCGCGCTGATCGGTGGTTCGATGTTGGCGAGTGCGATGTTTCCGGCGAAAAGATCACCCGACCACTGAATACAAGGCGCGTCGACCGGATCGCTTTAATCGGAGATGCAAAGCGTCGCTGGATTTGCGTCTGAAGCGCCGTCGGTCTGCATGGAGTCGAGGAATTTTTTCGCGAGGTCGATTTCGCGGTCGCCCCCATCGCATGCAAGAAACCGCAGCACCTCCTTTCGGTCTGCCGTCATCAATGACTCGCCGTCGCGCGCACACATGTAGCGGTCTTCAAGCCGCAT
>JAYTAY010000307.1:0-3446 GCA_043737255.1 Luteimonas sp. | reverse complement strand
GTCCTGGCCGCGGTGCTGCAACACGGTCAGGCCGTCGTATAGCGCGGCGGCGACCTCAGAAGTGGCGACGATGCCAACGATTCCGCACATGCTTCGATATTCCTCTTGAGCGGCGCAAACAATGCCCGCGTCAGTCCTGCAATTATGCGCCGCTTGTCAACGACGCTTGCGCATCAATGGCGTGAACTGCGATCAGCCCAGCTGAACGCGCTCGGCCGCCCACCGCGGCAGCAACTCCCGCAACCGCAACGCCCCCGGCAACAGCACCGGCAACACCTGCGATTGTTGCCAACCAGGCTCGCGCGGCATCGACGTAAACCCCATCAGCAGCACCATCACGCAGGCGATGACGCCGCCACGCACCAGCCCGAACGCGAATCCCAGAGCGCGATCCAGTCCCGACAGGCCCACTGCATGGATCATCCTGCGCAACATCCAGCCGACCAGGCCGACAAACAGCAACACGCCGACGAAACTCAATCCATAGCCCGCAAACAAATGTCTCGCGCCCGGCTCCGCACCGGCCGAAAACCAGTACGCCGCTTCAGCGCCAAAATGAAACGCGGCCCAGCCGGCCAATATCCAGGCCGCGATCGACACCAGCACGCCGACGAAGCCACGCATCAGACCGAACACTGCGGAAGCCGCGACCACCGCCAGCAACAACCAGTCGGTGGCGGTCATCGCCGCGCGTTACGGATGCGGACGGACGATGCCATCCACGCCGATCTTCGCGCGCACCTGCGCTTTCAGCTGATCGGCATCGGCGCGACTGGCAACGGGCCCGACGCGCACGCGGGTCAACGTGCCCTTGTCGGTGTTCACTGCTTCGGTGAACGCGCTCATGCCCGCGGCGCGCGCGCGGTCACGCATCGCGTTCGCGTCGGCGGCCTTGCTGAAGGCGCCCAGCTGCACGGCGAAGCCGACGTTGGCTGCGGCAGGTGTTGTAACGACTTGCGCGACGGGTTTCGCTGATTCCGCCAGCTTGGGCTGGGCCGGTGTGGCGACCGCAGGTTTCGGAGCAGCAGGTTTGGCCGGCTCCGGCGGCAGCGGCTGCGTGGAGACGATAGTGGCTGCAGGTGTCGCCAGCGGTTTCGATGCGGTCGACGTGGCTGTGTCGGCATCCAGCACCACCACCGCTGCGTTGACGTCATCGCGCACATGCGCGGCGCGCAAACGGGCGGACTCTGCCGCCGCACGCGTGGCATATGGGCCGATGCGGACGCGATACGCGGTGCGGCCATTGGTTGTGGCCGCTTCCTGGAAACCGGGCAATTGCGATTGTTGCAACGCGCGCACCACCGCCTGCGCATTGGCAATCGTTGCAAAACTGCCAAAACTCACTGCGTAATCGCCACCTGCGACCGCTGCGTGCAAGTTGTCGTTCGTGGACGTTGCAGCATCCGCCGGCAATGCAGCGCTGGATGGTGCGCCGTCAGCACGGAGTGGGATCGCCTCGCTGACAGCCCCGGACACGCCATCGTCTGGCCGCGTTTCCATGCCGACCGCACCGCCATTGGGCATGTCGCCCGGTGTCACCAGCGGTAATTCGCGCGTTTCGTAATCGCCGCCCGGTGCATTGGGCATGTCCAGTGGCACGTCGGACACGCCACTTTCGGGCGCGGGGCCCTGGATCAGCATTGGAAGGAAGATGACCGCGAGCGCGATCAGGACAGCTGCGCCCCAGAGGCGCTGTTTCAGGGCAGGTTCCATCGGATCTCGTGGGCGACCGGCGATTTGCCGCGTGAATTATACCGCCCCGCTGTTTCCCGTCGGCGCACGGGAACATGCGCCATACGAATGCATGCTAGGTTTCGTTCAGTACTTGCAGTGCGGCTGCAGCGGTGTGGAACGAACCAAACACGAGGATGCGATCACCCGGCTTGGCCTGTGTGCGCGCGGCTGCCAAGGACTGCGCAACCGTATCGAATGCCTCCGCGTCGCGCGCATCGGTGGTGTGCAAACGCGTTGCGAACGCATCTGCTGCCAGCCCACGAGGGCCCGCTTCCACCAGTCCCGCCAGATACCAGGCATCAATTTGACCAGAGACCGCTGCAACCACGCCTTCGAGATCCTTGTCACCGAGCGCGGCGAAGACGGCTATGGTGCGTCCAGCGATCGGCGCGCACTGCAGCCAACGCGACAGCTCGCGCGCGGCCTGTGGGTTGTGGCCGACATCGACCACGATCTCGACGTCATCGCGGACCAGGCGCTGCAGTCGCGCAGGTAGTTGCGCGTTCGCAACACCTTCGCCCCATGCCGCATCCGTCACAGCCACATCAAGCGCACGCAGCGCTGCAATCGCAGTCGCTGCATTGCGCAATTGCGCGGGCGCGGCAAGTTGCGGCATGGGCAGTTCCAGTTCAAATCCGACTTCGCGCCAGCGCCAGGTTTCCGCATCGATCGGCTCGAAGAAATAATCGCAGCCGGCACGCACTGCCGATGCGCCGATCGCATACGCATGCCGCAGCACGCTGGACGGCGGATCGTCCTCGCCCAGTACCAGAGGTTTCCAAGCGCGCGCGATGCCGGCTTTCTCGAAGCCGATGGCTTCGCGGTCGTTACCTAGGTAGTCCTGATGGTCGAGGTCGACGGTGGTGATCACCGCAACATCGGGATCGACGATGTTGGTCGCATCCAGGCGACCGCCAAGACCGACTTCGAGGATCGCGAGGTCAAGATCGCTTTGCGCGAACAACCATAACGCTGCGAGCGTGCCGTATTCGAAATATGTCAGCGAGATGTCCTGCTCTTCAGAAAAATGGCCAGAACGTGCCGTCTCGATCGCTTCAAATGCAGCAACCAGTCCCTCATCCGTCGCATCTCGCCCCTCGATCCGCACCCGCTCGTTGTAGGCCAACAAATGCGGCGAGGTGTAGGCGCCGACCTTCCATCCCGCTGCGCGCGCGATGCTTTCGATGAAGGCGACTGTCGAACCCTTGCCGTTGGTGCCGCCGACCGTGACGACGTGTGGCGCCGGTCGCGGCAGCTGCATACGCGAGGCGACATCACGCACGCGCTCCAGACCCATGTCGATGGATTTCGGATGCTGGCGTTCGATGTAGGCCAGCCAGTCGGACAGTGACTGCCTGATGCTCACAGCGCGCGATGCACGGCTTCGCCAAACAACGCCGTGTGATGCGAGCAATCGTTCAAGCGCACAACGTCGAGGTGCTCGACATCCGGACCTTCCAGCAGATTCAACGTTGTCGGTGCCTGACGGAACGTCCACAGTTTTGCCAGCGGAATGCCGAGTACGCGGCACAGGATCACGCGGTTGACGGCATCGTGCGCGACGACCAGCAACGTGTCGTCATCGCCCAGGCCTTCACAGGCTTTGGCGAATGCCGGCCATGCGCGGTCCAGCACGTGTTGTAGTGATTCACCGTCCGGCATCAACACGTCGTGAGGCGCATCGCGCCACAGCTGCAGGCGCTCACCATCGC
>JAYTAY010000306.1:0-3456 GCA_043737255.1 Luteimonas sp. | reverse complement strand
CCATGACTTGGCTGGCCATGATCGCGCGCAACAAGTCGATTGATCGGCTGCGCGCCAACGCCAACCTGCGCCAGGGCACCAGCATTGAAATGGCGGAGAACATCAGCGACGGCTCACCGACAGGCCTGGAAGTAACTGAATTCGCCGACGATCAACGCCGGCTCAATGCCTGCCTTGGTGAACTCGATACTGATCGCCAGACCTTGTTGCGCACCGCATTTTTCGAGGGCGTGACCTACGAGGAACTGGCGGTACGCACCAACACCCCACTCGGCACGGTCAAGAGCTGGATCCGACGCAGTCTGCACAAGCTGAAAGCGTGCCTGGAACGATGAACGCATCCTACGAGGACCTTATGCAGGATCCGCCCGAGGGCGACATGCTCGCGGCCGAGTACGTGTTGGGCGTGCTCGATGCCGATCAGCGCCGGTCCGCAATGCAGCGCGTGCAAACCGATCTGCAATTCGCCAGCGAAGTGGCGACGTGGGAGCAACATTTCTCACCGTGGCTGGAAAACATAGCGCCAATGGCCGTAGCCGATCACATCTGGCCGCGCATCCAGCAGTCGCTGGGGCTACTCAGTCCCGTGCGTGCGGATCGGACAGTGATGCCGACATCATCGTCGTCGTCGTGGTGGGACAGTGTCAGCGTGTGGCGCTGGCTCAGTGCAGGCGGTTTTGCCGCGGCGGCGGCAAGCTTGTTCGCGCTAATGATCAATGCGAAGGGTCCGCAAACTGCGCCAGCCCCCCCAACGCCCATTGCGACCGTACCTGTTCCCGTACCTGACGAAGCCAAACCGGACATGGTCGCCGCCATCACTGCGGACGATGGCAGCGCCGCGTTCATGGCTACTATCGATTCGCAACACGGCAAGATCATGATGGTGCCGGTCACCGCGAACATTCCCACTGGCAAGGTGCCGGAACTGTGGCTGATTCCGGAAGGTGGCGCAGCGCAATCGTTGGGGCTGCTGGATCCGACACGCGCGCATTCGGTTGATATTCCCGACGCCATGCGCAGTGCCTTCGCTGCAGACGCGGTGTTGGCAATCACTCTGGAGCCGCCAGGTGGCGCGCCAAGCGGGACAGCTACCGGTCCAGTGATCGCAAAGGGCGGCATCTTCCGTATTTAAGTCGGAAGTTCGGCGCATCCGAAGCCTGGCTCGCATCGTAGTTATCACCAAACCCACATCGTCGCTGGGTAGTGAATTGCGAGCGCGTACATGGACTCTTCCTCCACGCATTCCATCGATGCTTCTAGCGGATCACGTCGCGGACAACCCGTAGGCCTCCGCCGCACGGGCAGTGTGCTTGCACGTTGGTTCGACACAACGGCTCAGGTTGATCGCACCGATGCCACACTCGATCGCGTCGACTGGTTACGCATCGTGCCCTTCATCGGCCTGCACCTGGCTTGTCTCGGCGTGATCTGGGTTGGCTTCTCGTGGTTCGCGTTGTGGACTGCGTTGACGCTGTACCTCCTACGCATGTTCGCGATCACTGGTTTCTATCACCGCTATTTCTCCCACAAGACCTTCAAGACTTCGCGCGCGGTGCAGTTCATGTTTGCCCTGCTCGGCGCGAGCTGCGTGCAACGCGGGCCGTTGTGGTGGGCCGCGCACCATCGCAACCACCATCGCCATGCCGACACGGCGCTTGACGTGCATTCACCCGTTACCCGCAGCTTCATCGTCAGTCACATGGGCTGGTTCCTGACGCCGCGCGGATTTCCTACCGATCATGCCGTGATCAAGGATCTGGAAAAATTTCCGGAGTTGCGCTGGCTGGATCGCTACGACCTGCTGATTCCGGTGTTGCTGGCCGTCGGCTTGTTCCTGCTGGGCGAAGTGCTGGAAACCCATGCGCCGGGCCTTGGCACCAACGGCTGGCAATTGCTGGTCTGGGGATTCTTCATCTCGACCATCGCGCTGTTCCATATTGCCGTGACCATCAATTCGCTGGCGCACGTGTGGGGCACGCGCCGCTTTTTCACGCGCGACAACAGTCGTAACAACTGGCTGCTGGCGATCCTGACCTTGGGCGAAGGCTGGCACAACAACCATCACTATTACCCGGGCTCCGCGCGACAGGGTTTTCGCTGGTGGGAAATCGACATGACCTATTACGGCCTTCGCACGCTGGCCGCGGTCGGTCTGATCTGGGATCTGCGCCCGGTACCTGCAAAGATCCTGGCGTCCAGACCACAGACAAGATCAGCGGGCTGAGGACGCATCGCGATGAAGATTGCCGTCGTCGGCTCGGGTATCGCGGGATTGGGCTCGGCGTGGCTGCTGGCGCGCAAACACGATGTGACCTTGTTCGAGGCCAGCGACTACCTCGGTGGCCACACGCACACGCATGACATCGAACTACAGGGTCGCAGCTACGCCGTCGATACCGGCTTCATCGTCTTCAACGGCGCGCACTACCCGCTGCTGACCAAATTGTTCGCCGAACTCGGCGTCGCAACGCAACCGACCACGATGAGTTTCTCCGTGCAGAACCAGGCCAGCGGCATGGAATACAACGCCGGTACGCTGGATTCCCTGTTCTGCCAGCGCAAGAACATATTGAGCCCGCGCTTCCTGCGCATGGCGGCCGACATCGTGCGTTTCTATCGCAATGCGCCTGCATTGCTCCAACCACAAGGCAGCGGCCCGACACTTGGCGAATTCCTGACCACAGAGCATTACTCCGCCGGGTTCCGTGACGAGCACATCGTGCCGATGGCTGCGGCTTTGTGGTCGATGTCTGCATCACAAGTGCTGCAGTTCCCGCTGCAACACCTGCTGCGTTTCATGGACAACCACCATATGCTGCAGGTCAGCGGCCGTCCGGAGTGGCGCGTAGTCACAGGCGGCTCGCAGCGCTATGTCGACGCATTGCGTACACGCTGGAAGGTTCAGGAACGCATCGGTTGCCCTGTGCATTGCATTGCCAGCATCGGCGACCGCGTGCAGATCGACAGCGCTGCGGGTACGGAGATATTCGACCATGTCGTGCTGGCCTGCCACGCCGACCAGGCGCTGGCGATGCTGGGCGATGCGACGCCGACGGAGCGCAGGATCCTCGGCTCCATGCCGTTCCAGGACAACGAGGTGGTGCTGCATACCGACGCGCGCCTGCTGCCGAAACATCGCAAGGCCTGGGCGGCATGGAATGCCTACGTGCCTGCATCCGAGCACGCCCATTGCACCGTCAGTTATTGCATGAACCTGCTGCAATCCCTGGACGCGCCCGAACCGATCGTGGTCACCCTCAATCGCAGTGATGACATCGATCCGGCCAAGGTCCTGCGCCGCCTGCGTTACCAGCATCCGTTGCAAACGCCGGGATCGGTCGCCGCGCAAGCGCGCAAGGCGGATATCCAGGGGCAGCGCAATCTCTGGTTCGCGGGCGCTTATTGGGGCTATGGATTCCATGAGGACGGTTTGCGCAGTGCGGTCGACATCGCACA
>JAYTAY010000305.1:0-3460 GCA_043737255.1 Luteimonas sp. | reverse complement strand
GATGGGCGTTACCGGTAACGCCCATCGCGCCCAGGTGCGCTCCTACAAATCCTTCAACGGCCAACCAGCCCGTCCGCATCGGCGATAATCCTTGGATGACCGAGACAAACACACACGATGATCTCCTCATCATCGCCGGCAAGCCTTATCGCTCACGCCTGCTGACCGGCACCGGCAAGTTCAAGGACCTCGATGAAACCTGCGCCGCGACCGATGCCGCAGGCGCGCAGATCGTCACCGTCGCGATACGAAGAACCCCGTTCTTCAACAAGATGGTCGGCCAGACGCCGGGCGAGCCGAACCTGCTCGATGTCCTGCCGCCGGACCGCTACACCATCCTCCCCAACACTGCCGGTTGCTACACCGCTGACGACGCCGTGCGCACCTGCCGGCTTGCACGCGAATTACTCGACGGCCACGCGCTGACCAAGCTCGAAGTGCTCGGCGACCCGCGCACGTTGTTTCCCGATGTGGTGCAGACGCTCAAGGCCGCCGAAATCCTGGTCGCCGACGGCTTCCAGGTCATGGTCTACACCAGCGATGATCCGATCCTGGCCAAGCGGCTTGAAGAAATCGGCTGCGTCGCCGTGATGCCATTGGCCGCGCCGATCGGTTCCGGCCTCGGCATCCAGAACCGCTACAACCTGCTGGAAATCGTCGAGAACGCCAAGGTGCCGATCATCGTCGATGCGGGCGTCGGTACGGCATCCGACGCAGCCATCGCAATGGAACTCGGTTGCGATGGCGTGCTGATGAACACCGCGATCGCCGGTGCAAGCAATCCGGTACTGATGGCGCATGCGATGAAGCTTGCCGTCGAAGCCGGGCGCGCCGCATTCCGCGCCGGCCGCATTCCGCGCAAGCGCTACGCCAGCGCGTCCTCGCCGGTCGATGGCCTCATCGGCTGACCGATGTCCGAGTTGATCCACAAGCAGCCATTCACTTCCTCCGACGGCCGTCGCCAGATCCGCAGTTTCGTGCTGCGACAGGGCCGGCTGACGCCATCGCAGGAGCGCGCCTTGGCGCAGCATTGGCCTCGCTTCGGGATCGAGTACACGGCTGCGCCAAGCGATTTTGATGCTGTATTCGGCCGCTGCGCCAAACGCGTGCTGGAAATCGGCACCGGCAACGGTGAAGCCCTGCGTTTCGCCGCAGCCAACGACCGCGAACGCGACTACATCGGCATCGAAGTACACGCGCCCGGCATCGGCCGCTTGTTGAACGGATTGGCCGAGGACGGCAGCGATCACGTCCGTGTCTACCATCACGATGCCGTCGAAGTACTCACCCATGACATCGCCGACGCATCACTGGATGAGCTCCGCATCTACTTCCCCGATCCCTGGCACAAGAAGCGGCACAACAAACGCCGCTTGGTCCAACCCGAGTTCTCCGCGCTGCTCGCACGCAAGCTGTCGAGCAATGGGCGCTTGCACCTTGCCACCGATTGGCGGGACTATGCAGAGCAGATGTGGGACGTGCTCGATGCGACATTCGGCTTGCGTAACGAAGCCGGCGCACGCGGGCATGTGGCGCGGCCGCCGTGGCGGCCGCAAACGCATTTTGAAACGCGCGGGCAGCGGTTGGGCCATGACGTGTTCGACCTGCTCTATCACCGAACCTGAGAACGCCGCGGACACATGGAAAACGCGCTAACGCTCACTGCCGACATGAAGCTCGTGCTCGGGCTGGTCGGCTTGACGATGGCGCTGTTCCTGTTCGATCGTATCCGCGCCGATGTTGTTGCGCTGGTGGTGCTGGTGCTGCTCGGCCTGACCGGACTGGTGGCGCCTGAAGATTTGTTCGGCGGCTTCTCCGGCAGCGCGGTGATCAGTGTGATCTCGACGATGATCCTGGGCGCGGGCCTGGAGCGCACCGGCGCGTTGAATCGACTCGCCGGGTGGCTGTTGCGGCGCGCGCAAGGCATGGAAACGCGGCTGTTGTTGTTCACCACAGCGGTCGCGGGTCTGAATTCGTCGATCATGCAGAACCCGTCGGTGATGGCGCTGTACCTGCCAGTTGCGTCGCGCTTGTCGTCGCGCACCGGCTTGTCGCTGTCGCGCCTGCTGCTGCCGATTGCCGCTGCGATCGTCATGGGCGGAAGCCTGACCATGGTCGGCAACTCGCCGTTGATCCTGCTCAACGATTTGATGGTATCGGCGAACGGCAACCTGCCCTCAGGTGCAGCTACGCTGGAACCATTGAAGATGTTCGCGCCGCTGCCGATTGGCGTGGCGTTGCTGGCGGCATCGTTGCTGTACTTCCGGTACTTCGGCGACAAGCGCCTGCGCGACGACAACGATGCCGGCGTGACGCCTGCACGCACGCAAAGTTATTTCGCGCAGGCCTACGGCATCGAGGGCGATGTGTTCGAGCTGACCGTCACCGCCGACAGTCCGCTGGTCGGCATGTCGCTCGGTGAGGCCGAAGCCCTGCACGGCGCGCCCTTGTTGCTGGCGTTGAAGAACGGCAACGAGTCGCGCCTGGCGCCGCCCGCCGATGCGCGCATCTGGGTCGGTGATGTGCTGGGTGCGATGGGCCCGAAGGAGCAGGTCAACGATTTCGCACAAAACCAGTTCCTGCGCCTGTCGACGCGGTTGCGCGAGTTCGGCGACCTGTTCAATCCCAGTCGCGCCGGCATTTCCGAGGCGGTGGTGCCGCCAACGTCGAAGTTCATCGGCAAGAATTCCGCCGAACTGCAATTGCGCAAGCAGCACAACATCAGCCTGCTGGCGGTCAATCGCGACAAGCAGGTGCTGCGCGACAACGTCCGGCAACTGCCGCTGCGCGCCGGCGACATGCTGGTGCTGCACAGTATCTGGACTGACCTGGGCGAGGCGGCGTCGAGCAAGGATTTCGTGGTCGTCACCGATTTCCCGAAGGGCGAGCAACGCCCGCACAAATTCAAGATCGCGATGACGATCTTCGCGATCACGATGTTGCTGGCGTTGAGTTCGCGCATCCCGGTCTCGATCGCGCTGATGACCGGCGTGGCCGGCATGCTGGTCGCGGGTGTGCTGAACATGGACGAGGCCTACGAGTCGATCAACTGGAAGACGGTGTTCCTGATGGCGTGCCTGATCCCGCTCGGCTGGGCGATGGATTCCAGCGGTGCGGCGGCATGGGTGGCCGGCAACACACTCGAACGTTTGCCCGATGGCATTCCGCTCTGGCTGCTGGAAATCGCTGTCGCCCTTCTGACCACCGCCTTCGCGTTGGTGATCAGCCACATCGGCGCAACCATCGTGATGGTGCCGATGGCGATCAACTTCGCACTGGCCGCAGGCGGCAATCCGGTCGCGTTCGCATTGATCGTGGCGTTGTCTGCCTCCAACAACTTCATGACCGCCTCGAATCCGGTGATGTCGATGATTACCGGACCGGGTAACTACACGGCGAAGGAATTGTGGCGGGTGGGTGGGCCGTTGTCGCTGGTGTATACGGTGATTGTGGTGGTTGC
>JAYTAY010000304.1:0-8031 GCA_043737255.1 Luteimonas sp. | reverse complement strand
AGATCAGGGCCAGGCCGAGCATGTACTGGAGCAGATACACGCTGGGGTAGGCAGCGAGGCGGCGCCAGCTCCACGGTGTGCGGAACACGAATCGGGTGGTGATCCAGTAAGAGAGAAAAACCCCGATGACATAGGACAGGGTGTAGGCGGCGCGGTAGTCCACGATCAGGTTGAAGAGCAGATACATGCCGTAACCGGCCGCAGTGTTGAACAGGCCTACCAGCAGGAACCTGCGGAACTCGGGATCAGAGAACTTCATCGATGACGGTTTCGGGCCGATGATTGACCTCGTCGAAGATGCGCCACAGGTATTCGCCGATGATGCCGAGCATGAGGATGATCAGGCCAAGCAGGAAGGTGATCAGCGACACCAGGCTGGCGTAGCCCAGCACCGCGATATTGCCGGTCAGCGCGCCGATAAGCACTGACACGCCGTAAACAAAGCTGGCGCCGGCCACGATCACGCCGACGGCGGAAATCAACCGGATCGGCGTGACCGAGAAACCGAGCATGACATCCAGAAAGGTCTTGATCTTTTTGGTGAACGTCCAGCCCGACTTGCCGTGCTCACGCCGCGGGCGGTGATAGCTGACCACGTCTGGCTCGTAGCCCAGCCAATAGGCCAGCAACGGGGTGAAAGCGTTCTTGGAGCAGTTGCGCATCGGCTCCAGCATCGCCTTGTCCATCAGCGCGATGTCGAAACCGCCGTCCGGATAGCCCGGCACGACAAGGGCACGCAAAAAACGGTAATACAGCCACGAATAGATCCGGGAAGTGATGGGATCCTCCCGCGAGGCGCGCACGGCGATCACGAATTTCTTGCCGTCCAGCCAACGCGGCACCATCTCCAGCAACAGCTCGGGGGGGTCCTGCAGGTCGGCGGCGAGGATGACGAACGCGTCGCCCTCCACGAACCGGAACCCTGTCCTTGAGGCATGGACGGCGCCGAAATTGCGCGACAGGCGGACCACGACGGTGTCGGGGCGAATTGACTTGATCTTCAGCAATGCGGCCTGGGATCCATCGCGCGAGCCATCGTTGACGAAGATCAGCTGCAGCGACACCGCGTGCCGTTCGACCAGCGTGCGCTCCACCGCCTGCAGCCGTTCCAGCAAGAACGGCAACGACTCGGCGTTGTAGTACACCGGGACGACGACGGAAACGATTTTGTTGGCGATGGGCGCGTTCATGCGGCGATGTCGTAGTAATCGTGGACGATGGTGCGCGCGCCGAAGCCCTCTTTCTGCTCCAGTAACCCGGCATTGAGTACCCGCCCGGCCTCTTCGTTGGAGATGCCGAAGTCGAAGAACTCCTTGTCTGCATACACAGTGGTCAGCAGGTGATCAAAGATCGCATCGAGTGCGTGGCTACGCCGACCGTCGTCGTTTGCGGAGATGTACTGCACGTGGGCCACCCGGTGCGTTTCAAACACCACACAGCCGGCCACGGTATCGGTATCGAGCTGTGCAATGAAGAGGCGAATGGCCCATGGAAAACGGCCGCGCAACAATTCAATTTCGGCCAGCGAATGCACCGGCGCGACGCTGAAGCGTTCCTTCAGATTGTCGCCAAGCACCTGCCAGAACGCTGCGAACTCGGTGGCCTCGGCCACCCGCACGCCTGCCTTTGCAGCGGACTTGACCCCGCGGGCGCGCCGCTCCTGAAACCGCAGCCGCTCCTGCCGCGGCACCACGGACAATACGTCACGGCGGGACAATGTCGCATTCTGGCGGAACAGCGCGTAGCGATCTTCCTCGGCCGGGTGGCGGTGGTAGATCGACGGAATGGTCTTGTACTGCAGGTGGGACAGGCCGTTGGCGCGCAGGTAGGCAACGATCACCTGGAGCATGTCGATGGCTGCCGCAGCCCCGGTCCTGGTGCCGAGGACCAGCCCCCCGTACGTGAGTCCGGCGTGGCTTTGCAGGGTTTGGTCGCTTTGATTGGCGGGCAGCAATGCCACGATGCGGTCGTCGTCGCCCCACAGGATCAGTGAATGATCGACAAAGCGGTCGCTGTGGTACTCCATGTAGTTGCGATCGAGAAGAAACGTTCCGTTTTTGCTTGCAGCCACGAAATCATTCCAGGCCGATTGCTGGTCGGCGCGGTAACGTTTCACCTGGATCATGCGGATTCCCTGATGGCTACCGCAAATCCGTCTTTGCCAAAATCGTTGCCGTTGTAGTAGCAGTAGGTACGCCCGCCGACCTCGACCACGGCCGCGTACATGATGGCGTGGTTGTCGTACGCATCCGGGCCCGCATCGAGCCCTATGGCGTCATCCTGCCGGTCCCACACCAGCCCGTCGCGGGAGGTTGCATATCCCATCCGGTACGCGCCCAGCGATTTGCGTCGGATCGAGTAGTACATGCTGTAGCCCCGTTGTGGGTGTTCCATGACCCAGGGGCGGCCAAACCCGTGTTCGTCGTCGCGGGTGATGTCGATCACCACCTGTCCGTCGCCGCTCCAGGTAACACCGTCGGTGGACTCCAGATACTTGATCCGGTATTCGGGCAATGTCTTGCCGTTGACCTCGAGCCAGCTGCTGCCGCCGACGTACCACATGCGGAACCGGTCTTTCTCCACAACAACGTACGGACCGCCGCGGAAGTAAAGATCCTGTGCGCTGCGCTCGAGTATGGGAGTAGGCGAATGCCTGGTGAATGACAGGCCATGATCCGTACTGACAGCCAGGCCGGACAGTAACCGGTACCGGATCTTGGTGCCTAGCTCGAAGCCGACGTAATACATCAAGAGGCGGCCGTCAGGACTACGCACCACACTAGTCGCCAGCACCCCGCTTTCATCGAACGTACCCGGCGCACCGATCTCCATCAACGGGCCCGCAGAACGATTGACGACGCAGGCGGGGTCGTCGGCAGATACGTCCACAAAGCCTGGGCGGCTGATCCCTGCAGAGTCGCAGCAGGTGATGAAAATGCGGATCACGCCGAGTTCGGGGAGTGCGATCGGCGTCGGCAGCATCGCGTGGGTGCGGGCCCATTCCTGATCGCCGTCAGGGCAGTAGACGATCCCCAGTTTTTCCCATCTCATTGCGCACTCTCCAGCCCGAACTTGGCGCGAACGCCCGGCGAGCCGCTGGCCAGATTGCCCTTGACCAGGGTGTCGGCAGCCACGTCCCGGGCAATCAGTGCGCCAGCGCCGATGAGGCAGTCATCGCCTACTTCGAGATTATTTCCGAAGGTTGCATTCACACCAATGAAACAGTTCTCACCGACCGTGCAGAATCCTGACACCACCACGTGCGAGGCGATGAAGCAATGGTCCTTGATCACGGAATGGTGGCCGATATGGTTGCCGCTCCAGAGCACCACGTTGTCACCGATGCGCACAAACGGCTGCAACGTGTTGTCCTCGAAGATGAAGCAATGTTCGCCCAGTTCGACGTTGTGCCACACGAACGCGCGCGAACTAATGTAAGACGCTGGCCGGTAACCCTTGGCCTTGGTCTCGCGATACAGACGGGTCCGCAACCGGTTCATCTGCGTGTAGACCAGCGCGGCATAAAAATGATGGCTGGCTGGGTCGTACTGCTGCTCAAGCTCCTCGAACGGCACCACCGGCAGCCCCAGCAGCGTCTCGCGCGTCATGAATGCGCGCTCGACACTGAACGCCACGACCCGGAAGTCGGAGTCGTGGGTGAAGTATTCGTAGGCGACTTCGGCGAACGCGCTGTCGCCGACAATGATCAGGTCACGCTTTTCCAATCGCTGCTCCTAGGGACGGACCACGAGGATGTCCTCGCGGCGATTGGCAAGCGGCAGGACCGCCGGCTGCGGCACTACGAACGCGTGGAAACCAGCCGCGCGGGCGCGCTGCAGGATCGCGAAGATCACCGCATCATCGATCTGCGCGGGCTCGATCCGGTTGTAGGCCACCACCGGATCCTCATCGCGCCCGGTAAAAGCGCGGTGAAACGCATGGCCGGTGTCGCTGGCGAAAAAGCGCTTGCGCATTGAGCTGTTGGGGATGTCACCAAGCAGCAGCATGCCCTTGGGCGCGAGCAACGTCAGTGTCGCGTCCAGTGTCGCCCACAAATTTGTGTCGATGAACAGGTAATGCAGCACCGAGTAGACGATGATCGCGTCGGTGCGGCCGGCGAGCTGTGCCAACAATTGTGGACAGTCGGGGTAGAACGCGGCGGTCTTGTGGACCCCCTCATGGTTGTCGAGCTGGTCCAGCATCTCCGCCGAATCGACCAGGTGCAGTTCGTGCGACAGACTTCGGCAGTGGTCGATCAACAAACGTGGCACGTCACTGCAACCGGGGCCGATATCGAGCACCACGGCGTCCGGCAACCGCAGCGTCGGCAGTTTGGACAGGATGTCGGCGAAGATCTGTGGCTCTTTGCCCTCGCGATAGGAATCGGGAAAGCCGATTTTCTCGTAAGGGCTGAGCGTCGGGTCGCTGGCGAGGCGGCGGAAATCCTCGAAACCGAGCTTGGCGAAACGGTTGGGGTCGTCCTTATCGCTCATCGCTGGCCCCAGATTTGCCCGGCCAGCCGTTGCATGCAGCGATCACCCGGTCCACCTCGGCATCGTGCATCTCCGGAAAACACGGCAGGGTCAATACCTGCTGACACAGCGCTTCTGTCACAGGCAGGGACACGGAGGCGAAGCGTCCGGCATGCACGGGCTGCCTGTGATCGGGGATGGGATAGTGGATGTCGCAGCCGACACCGCAAGCGAGGAGGTGGGCTGACAACGCAGCGCGGTCCGGCGAGCGCACGATGTAGAGGTGCGCGACGTAGTCCGTGCCAGCGGGTGGCGGCACCTGCACGCCGGGATGGACGATTTCACGCGAATAGCGGTTGGCGATGTCGCGGCGGCGGGCGTTTCGCGCGTCCAGCATCGGCAGCATCTTGCACAGAAAAGCGGCCTGCAGTTCGTCCAGCCGGCTGTTGCGTCCCCCAGGCAGGACGTTGGTGTATTTACTCGACCATCCGTATTGGCGCAATTGACGGACGCGCGCGGCCAACGTGGCATCGTCGGCGGTTACGGCGCCACCATCGCCGACGGCACCCAGATTCTTGGTCGGATAGAAGCTGAAGGTCGCCAGATCGCCATAGCTGCCGGCCTTGCGGCCCGCGAGGTCGGTTGCGCCATGGGCTTGGGCACAATCCTCGACCATGGCGATACCACGCGATCGCGCATAGGCGAGCAGCGCGGGCATCTGCGCCATACGACCGTAAAGATGGGTAACGATGACCGCAGCCGGCGGCGCGTCAAGTTGCTCGACCGCTGTACGCAAATCGTCGGCAGTCATGATCGCCGTCACCGCATCCACATCGACGAAGACAGGTTGCGCGCCAACCGCCTGCACGGCGGTGGTTCCGTACATGGCGGCATTGGCCGCCACCGCGACATTGCAGCCCGCACCGACATCCAGCGCGCGCAGCGCGAGCTCAAGTGCATCAGTACCGTTGGCGACGCCGATGCAATGGTCGACTGCGCAGTATCCGGCGAAATCCCGCTCGAATTGGGCAACCCAGGGGCCGAGAACATAGTGGCCGCTGTCGAGAACCTGCCTGGCGCACTCCGTCAGGCTGCTGGAGAACTCAGCTGCCAGTCGCGCGAGATCGTTGACGGGAATAGTGGTGGTCATGGGTGATGGCAGCAGAGGCAAGCGGCGACGGGCTATACCAAGTGATGAATGACCAGCGACGCAGAAAAGGACCGGCGGCCAGTGGCGCCGCCGGCGATGCGGTCAAGGAGATTTGACGATGAACGTGCCGGCTGGCAAGCGCACGCCACCGACTTCGAGCTCGATGGGATAGCTGCCCGGAGTGGCCAGATAGTCACCAGGAATGGTGGCGGTGACGACGGTCTTGCTCACCACCACGCCGGTAAGCGGCTTGTTGTCAAACCATCCCAGGAATTCAGCCGCGGGCGCGGGGCGACTGAGCTCGAATGAAATGCCGGAGTTGCCATCACGCTGCACGTTGAACGGCGTGCCGGCAGGGGTGTTGTTTGGCGAAAAATTGACCACCGACAGTTTTGCCGAACTGTCGCTGGCAGCTGCGCTGTCGCTCGATGCGGGCGCAGGATCACCCGAGGCCGGGTTGATCGGCGCCGGTTTATCGCCACACGCGCCCAGCAGCAGGATCGAAAGGAGCATGACTGTATTTTTCAAGTTCTTCGTGGTGGCCAGGTTGCGGGTAAGCATTGAATTCGGTCCTATGTAATGGATTCTGGGTTCCGGAGCGCCGCCTGCCGCGTGTCATCGCAGGGGTCGGAAATGGACGGCCGTTGGAGCGCAAGAGGTTAATCTACGGAGCCGCTTTCCGGGAAAAGATAACATGGACGCCTTGATGCACCCTTGCGCGAAATTGCCCGAGCCGCGCTGTTGCAAGCGCATGCCCGAGCATTATTGGCTCTCCCGGCCGCACTTGTCCGGGAAGGCGGAGGCCAGTGGGTCGCGCCGACCGCATCGGATGCCGCAGGCATGATGCTTGGACGTACGGTGTCACTGCTGGAAACGCAAGGCGGTGCGTTGCTGCTGGCGGCAGTTCTCTATGTGCTGCTCAACCTGGTGCTGGCGCCCGGCGGACTGTATCCGGTGCACCAGGATGATTACCACGTGCTCGGCGCCGGCTTTGACCAGATGCGGTTGCTCGTGGAGCGGCCAGTGTCGAACAACCTGGCTTACGTAATGGGCGGACTGGGCGCGGGATTCGCGTTCCTGCTGCTCAATACGCTGACCGTGCTGGCCGCGGCCGGCGCTCTGGCGTTTCTGTCGCGGCTGCTGTCGGTACAGCTGCGTTGGTATGCGGTGGTGCTGTTCGCGGTGATTGCGTTCAACGATCCCAGCGCCTATGAGCACGGCAAGTATTTGGGACTGATCTCTAATCTGACCTCGCACTGCTTCGGCATAGCAGCCTTGTTGTTGCTGCTGAAGGCGGCCGAGGCGAGGAGTATTGGCTGGGCGATTACGGCGCTGGCGACATTCGCGTTGTCAGCGTTCAGCAAGGAAGATTTCCTGCTGCCGCCGTTGTTGCTGGCGGCGTTTTTGCTGGCGAAGGGTGTAATGCGTGCACCCCGGGTACAGGGTCGCGGCGTGTTTGTGCGGATACTCCTGCTGGGGGGCACGATCACCGTGGCAGCACTAAGCCTATGGTTCAACTTGGCGCTTGAGACGCCGTTTCTGGCGGGTCTTGCCGGAGGCGCAGGAGGCCAGGCGCACTATGCCGTGGGGCTTGCCCCCGTTGTGCTTGCCAAGAGCCTGATGAAGCTGACGGTGGGCTACATTCCCGTCGCGCTCGCTCTGGGCTTGGCCGGGGGCGTGTCCGCGTTGGTATTGCTGCCGCCGCGCCGCGCGGAGATCCTGCTGGTTGGAGTGATCATTTTTGCGTTGGTGCTGCCCTATG
The DNA here is from genome assembly GCA_043737255.1 of Luteimonas sp. Lineage (GTDB taxonomy): Bacteria > Pseudomonadota > Gammaproteobacteria > Xanthomonadales > Xanthomonadaceae > JALYOU01. Next base: position 647 of record JAYTAY010000304.1, on the reverse strand, counting down.
CGGCGATCCCCAACAACAGTCCGCAGTACCGGGTTTTCGCATGGCTGCCGTGGCTGGCCGGCATGGCGGCGATCGGCACGCAACTGCTGGCGGATCGTCTGCAACGAAAGACCGTGATGTTGCCGTGGATTGCCCCGCTCGCAGTGCTGATCGGCGCAATTGCACTCTTTGTGACCTTGCGTCAACCGCGGATGATGGTCGCGGGCTGGTATGAGGAAGTGCAGGGAGCAAACGCCAGGATGGGAGCGACCCTCGGGCGTAATCGTGAAGCGATCGTCGGGCTGACACAGATCGGCGTGGTCGGTATCGATGGTCTCTCGCCATGGTCCAACAACAACGGCGAATACTTGCAGCGTCGGCTGGGATTCGCGGGCAGCTGGATCGTGTTCGTGGAAAAGGATTCGCCCATGTTCGCGGTGGAGCCGAGCAACCCGATCGACCCGCGCGTTGTCCCGATGGGGGACCACGTTTTTGTCCAGCCACTGAGTCAGCTTTGCCGCTGGACCGGGTTGCGCGTGCTCGCGTTTGACAAGCGAGGTGAGGGAGCCTGGCGAACGTCCGATGAGCTGTGCACAGTCGCCTCCGGGAGCCGGATAGAGCCGTGACGCCTGCAAAAGCGTGATCCTCTTCACGCGCTACATGAACTG
>JAYTAY010000303.1:0-8038 GCA_043737255.1 Luteimonas sp. | reverse complement strand
CTCTGGATGCAGTGCTGCGGCGCGCACATGAACGTATCGACGTATCCGATGCTCAATGGTTGCTGGCGCATGTGCTGGGCAAGCCGCGGACCTGGCTTTACACGCATCGCAATGACTTGCTGGGTGATGGCGAGATCGCCAAGTTTGAATCGCTGTTGCAACGTCGTCTGTCAGGTGAGCCCGTTGCCTATCTGATCGGCACGCGCGGCTTCTGGTCGCTCGATCTTGCCGTCACGCCCCATACGCTGATCCCGCGGCCGGAAACCGAGTTGCTGGTCGAGCTTGCATTGGCGCGATTGCCAGCCGATCGTGAATGCCGCGTCGCCGATCTCGGCACCGGCAGCGGCGCGATTGCGCTGGCGTTGGCACACGAACGACCGCGTGCGCAAGTCGTCGCGACTGATGCAAGCGAACCCGCGCTTGCGGTTGCGCAGGGCAACGCAGAGCATTTGGGGATTCGCAACATCAGCTTCCGACTTGGAAGTTGGTGGCAGCCGTTGACCGGCGAAACATTCGATGTGATCGCGAGCAATCCGCCGTACATCGCCGATGACGATCCGCATCTGCGCGAAGGCGATCTGCGCTACGAGCCGGCTTGTGCGTTGTCTTCCGGCGCCGATGGTCTGAATGCGATCCGCAGTATCGTCCGCGATGCACCCATGCATCTCGTCTCCGGCGGATGGTTGTTGCTGGAGCATGGCTGGGAGCAGGGCGAATCTGCGCGTGAGTTGTTTCGTGGCACGGGATTCGTGGATGTAGCGACAGAACGCGACCTGGAAGATCGTGATCGCGTCACTCTCGGCCGAAAGCGTTGATTTTTCCACGGCTCCGGGAATTGAATACTCGTCGCTTGCGTCGCGGCTAAACTGTCGACATGACCCCAGCGGACCCACCCATGCGCACCCTCTACTCCGAAATCGAACCCTTCGACACCGGCACGTTGCGCGTCGATGACCGTCATGTGCTGCATTACGAACAGTGTGGCAATCCCGACGGAAAACCCGTGGTGGTGCTGCACGGCGGCCCCGGCGCAGGCTGCAGCCCGAAAATGCGGCGTTTCCACGACGCGTCGAAGTACCGGATCATCCTGTTCGACCAGCGCGGCAGCGGCCGCTCAACGCCGCACGCGGATCTGGTGGACAACACCACCTGGGATCTGGTCGCCGATATCGAAAAAATTCGCGAGAAGCTGGCGATCGATCGATGGCAGGTGTTTGGCGGTTCATGGGGTTCGACGCTGGCGCTGGCGTATGCCGAAACATATCCACAGCGCGTGACCGAACTGGTGCTGCGCGGCATCTTCCTGTTGCGGCGCTGGGAACTGGAATGGTTTTACCAGGAAGGCGCATCGCGTTTGTTTCCGGACGCGTGGGAGCACTACATCAATGCGATCCCCGCAGTGGAACGCCACGATCTGATCTCGGCCTTTGGCCGGCGGTTGACCTCCGAAGACGAAGCCACGCGTCTCGCTGCCGCACGCGCATGGAGCGTGTGGGAAGGCGCGACCAGCTTCCTGCATGTGGACAAGGATTTCGTCAGCGGCCACGAGGAAGCTGAATTTGCACTCGCTTTCGCGCGCATCGAGAACCACTACTTCGTCAACGGCGGCTTCTTCGAGGTTGAAGACCAGTTGCTGCGCGACGCACACAAGATCCAGGACATCCCCGGCGTCATCGTGCATGGCCGTTACGACGTGGTCTGCCCCATCGCGAACGCGTGGGAACTGCACAAGGCGTGGCCGAAAGGTGAGTTGATGATCAGCCCCGCATCGGGGCATTCGGCGTTCGAGGTGGAGAACACGGATGCGTTGGTGCGGGCAACGGATCGGTTTGCGTAGAGAAATCCGTAGCCCGGGTATCGCTGTGCTCCATCCGGGCTACAAAATTATTGGCGCTTCATCCGCACGGCTGCCATCGGGGTTGTGTTCGATCATCCACAAACCCGCCCATAGCTTGAGATCGAGTTCGTAACCTTCGCGATGCTTCTGCATCAGCCATGCCGGTGCTTCACTGCGCGGCACGGTGTGCACGGTGATGTCCTCGCTGCCAACACCACCGCCGTCGCCTACTTTCTTCAACCCGCGCGCGCGGACAAAGGCGATGCGTTCGCTGCTCATGCCCGATGACGTGGGGCCGATCAACAGGACCTTGACGTTCTCCGCCTGCCACCCGGTTTCCTCGATCAGTTCGCGCCGCGCCGCAGCTTCCAGCGTATCGTTCGCGTGATCGTCGCCGACCAGACCGGCGGGCATCTCGATGGTTCTGGAACCGAGCGGCACGCGGAACTGCTCGACGAACAACACATCGTCGTTGGGCGTCAGCGCAATGATGATCACCGCCATGCCCTTGCCGTGCGTGCGCTCGACGTATTCCCATTGCCCGCGGACTTTCATCCGCAGGTAATTGCCTTCGTAAACGGTTTTGCTGTCGTTGTTCATGGCGCGATGCTAACCGAGGTTTGCTGCGGAATCGCGGGCCCACTCGTAGGTTCGAATTTATTCGCACGTTCTGCCTGTACGTCAAGGGCGTGCGAATAAATTCGCACCTACGAAGAGCGGTCAGGAGGTTGGTGAAAATTTCAGGCCACACGCCGCATGCAACCGCCTCCGCGTCAGCGGCCCGAACCGCAAGGTCTCGCACAACGCCATCAAAGGTTCCGGCACCGTGGGATTGCGTGCGAAGGGTGGTGCGCTGCCCTGCAACGGCGCATCCAGCGCTATGGTCGATAGCTGTCGATACAACAGCACCTGTTCGCGCTGAGCACGCAGTTTCACCGCGATCTGTCCCGCACCACGCAGACGCAGGAACGGCACTTCCTCGACCCGAGCCAGCAACGCATCCAGGCTGCCGAAATGCGCCAGCAAACCCGCAGCGGTTTTCTGGCCGATGCCGGACACGCCGGGAATGTTGTCGACCACATCGCCGCAAAGCGCCAGATAGTCCGCGATCTGGTGCGCGTGCACGCCATGACGCGCGCGCACGCCGGACGCGCTCCAGCGCTGGTTGCGCGCGTAGTCCCATTGCTCGTCGTGTTCATCGAGCAGCTGCGACAAATCCTTGTCGGCGGAAATGATCACGCCGCGATAGCCGTTGCCACGCGCGATGTGCAGTGCGGTGCCGATCAGGTCATCGGCCTCATATTTTCCATGCGCGAGTACGGCAAGACCCAATGCGCTGCACAAGGACTTGCACCAGGCGAACTGGTGCCTGAGTTCCTCCGGCGCCGGATCGCGGTTGGCCTTGTAGGCCGGATAAAGCGTGTTGCGGAAACACGACGCATGCGCCTCGTCGAAGGCGACCACGATGTGTTGCGGGCGTTCGCGCTCCAGCAGTTCCAGCAGGAAGCGCGCAAATCCGTGCACCGCGTTGGTCGGCCAACCGTCGGCGTCACGGAACTCATCGGGCATCGAATGCCAGGCGCGGAAGATGTAGAGGCTGGCATCGACCAGGTACAGGGTGGGGCGTGATTGGTTCGACGGGCTCACCATGAGCGGGTCCTGGAGCGTCATTCGGGAAGCCAGTCGCTGAGCAGTTCGCGCGGGTCGGGCCGGTCGCGCTCTGGTGCGAGCAGTTTCGGCGTGCCGATGTGGATGAAACCCACGACCACTTCATGTCCGGCCACGCCCAGCCGCTCACGAATCTTCTCGTCATACGCTGGCCAGCCAGTCAGCCATTGCGCGCCGAAGCCACAGGCCTGGGCCGCTTGCAGCAGTGCGAAACAGACGCAACCAGCGGACAGCAGGCGTTCCTGCTGCGGGATCGCCTGGTCCTCGCCCAATGCCGCGATCACTGCGATGACCAATGGCGCATGCGAAAAACGGCTGCGGTCCTTGTCGAGCACGCTGTCGGCAACCTCGGGATCGCGTTCTCGTGCCCGCGCCACCAGGATCTTCCCGAGCGCGTGGCCTGCAGCGCCGGTGATACGCAAGAAACGGAACGGTACCCGCTTGCCGTGATCCGGCACCCGGACAGCGGATTGCAGCATCCGCAACAGTGTCGCCGGGTCCGGCCCAGGGTCTTGCAATTGTCTGGCGGGGACGGAGCGGCGTGCGTCGAGAACGTCCATGGATGACTTGTTCATGTTGCGATATGCGTCACAGACTGCCGTATAGCGTCAGCCTCATCGTAGCGCGACCAGCGACCTCCACGCTGGCCGCTTTCGAGACTCCCCCGATGGACGCAATCATGGACAGGTTGGGATCGGCCGCTGGCCGACATCCCGCGCTGCAGTCGTCGACACTGCTCATCGAAGCATTGAAGCGCACGGCGCTCGATCATCTGGGAACGGTCACCCGTGGCCTGTACCGTCCGATCGAAACCGCGCTGCAGCAGATCGAACTCGAAGCCCCCGGCACCCGCCTGGCCGACCAGGATGCCTTGGCGATGCTGCGCCAGCGCGAGGCGGCGCTGGTCATGCGCTATCGCCAGTTGCTGGCCGACAGCTTCGACGAATTGCTGGCTACACAAGCAACGGGCAATGGGCACGCGGGTTTGAGCCTGCTCAGCGAAGACGAACTGGAACAGCATCTGGACGGGCAGCGCATCGCGGTGAACCTGACCGCGCGGCACGCCAAGCCACTGGAGGCGCTGGTGTCGCGTTTCTCGACGCTGCGTGATCATCTGGGACTGGACGACATCCGTTTTCCAGCGGTTCCGGGGCGCTTGTCCGACTTGCTGGTCAAAACCCTGCAGGGCCAGGTGATGCCGACAGGGCTGCGGAGGTTGCTGTTCAAGCAATACGAGTCGGAGCTGACCCGCATCCTCGAGCCGCTGTACCAGCAGCTCAGCACGCAGCTGGGCTCTGCCGGTTACGGTTTGCATGATGGCAACAGCCCGATGTTTGCCCGCAAGGCGCCCGTGCCCACGCGAGAAATGCGGCAGGCCGGGAGTTGGCATCAGGGGGCGAATACGCAATCACAAACGGGTGACGCGCCATTACATCCACAGCCGTCTGCACCTGCTGTGCAGCCGCGGCCGCTGCCTGTGCAAGGCGCAAGCTCTGCGCAACCCGGTTATGACGCGCACCCATCCCACGGGAATGGCGCCGCTGCGGGTACCGGTGCAAGGCCGTCATCGGCAGCACCTGGCCGCAGCGCAACGTCGGAACGTGGTCACGCGCCGCGCTACGGCAGTGAGGAGATGAGGGTATCGGAGGAGTTGGTGCGCGAACTGGGGATGTTGCGTGAGCAACTGCACGTCCTTCGCGAACACCACAGCATGGTCTCGTCGCACAGAACGGTGGCATCCGACACCCGTCTGGGAATGCAGCGCCGTCCCTTGCGTATCGACGAATTGCGAAGCGTCGCCAGCGCGCTGCAGGACGACAGTACCGGCGTCTTCGCCGAAGCCCTGGCGCACGGCGGCGGACAGCTGCAGGCAGCATTGCGCAACCAATTGCTGGAAGGCGCACGCCGGCTGGGGCTGGATCCCGAGCACACGGCATTGAACGCCCAGGAAGAAGATGCAATCGACTTGGTGGGTCTGTTGTTTGAAGCGATCTGCGACGTGCATCGTTTGTGGGACGTGGGCCGTGGCCTGCTGAGCCGCCTGGTGCTGCCGTATCTCAAGCTCGCACTCAACGACGACAGCCTGTTCGTGCAGCCCTCGCATCCTGCGCGGCGCTTGCTTGACGTGCTGACCGAAGCTTGCGAAAGCAACCAGGGCACCACGCCGCAGGACCGCGAACTGCTCGATCGCGCAACGCAGGCAGTCGAACGTGTGATCGCGGAATACCAGGAAGATCTCAGTATCTTTGAGCTGGCGGCCACCGAGTTGAATGATCTGCTCGCGCAACAGCGTCGCCGTGTCGAACTGGCCGAGCGCCGCGCCGCCGAAGCTGCCTTTGGGCGTGAGCGCTTGTTGCAGGCGCGGCACCAGGCTGCCGTGGCATTGGTGCAATGCGTCCGCGAATATCGATTGACCGCGCCGGTGCGGCAATTCCTCAGTGAACACTGGCAACACCATCTGGTGCAGACCTTGCTGCGCGATGGCAGTGATTCCGCCCGCCACATTGGTGCGATGAATCTGGGTCAATCGCTGGTGGAAATCGACTTGGGTGCTGCGTCTGCGCAGGGCGCGACCATCGCAGACCGCCTGATCCAGTTGATGCCGTTGCTGCGTGATTGCCTGGCAAGCTCGGGACTGGAAGCCAGCGCGGCCGATGAAGCCGTCGCGCGGCTGGTGCGCGCGCTGGCCTGGCCGGATGTGCCCCGTTCGATGATGCCCTCCGCGCCGATCGAACCGTTCGAGGCGGCGGAAGCGCAATCGAGCACATTGCGTCTGGTCAGGAATAGTGGCCAAAGCGAAGCCAGTCCGGATGCGACGGCTGCGATGCGCCGGTTGTCGCAAGGTGACTGGGTGCGGCTGATCGACGACGACGGATTCGAGCGTGCACTGAAGATCGCGTGGATCAGTCCGCTGACGTCACGGTTCCTCATCGTCAATCGCCGCGGCATGCGCGAACTGGTCGCCACCGCCGATCAGCTGGCGCTGCTGGCGCAGCAAGGACGCTTGATCGTCGGGTTGCCGGACGCACCATTCGAGGGTGCAATGAAACAGGTCTGGAAGCACCTGCAACGCGCGGCGTAACCCCGAGCTTTTGTAGGAGCGCCCCATGGGCGCGATGAGGCGTTACTTGTAAAGCCCATCGCGCCCATGGGGCACTCCTACAGTAGGATGACTCCGCATCAGCCAGCGGAGTCGAGGATGACAGTCAACATTGGGATTGCGCGGGAAACCGCCGATGGCGAGCGACGCGTCGCGATCGTGCCGGAAACCTGCAAGAAGCTGGTTGCCGCCGGCGCACGGGTGCTGGTCGAACGCGGTCTTGGCAATGGCGCGCATTTTCCCGACCAGGCGTATGCGGATGCAGGCGCCACCGTGGTCGACAGCGCGGCTGCAGCCATTGGCGATGCCGACTTGGTGCTATGCGTGCAGGCACCGGACGCGGCAACCATCGCGATGATGAAATCCGGCGCCGCGCTGGTCGGTACCTTGCAGCCACAGGCCGATAGTGCGCGCGCCGAGGCGTTGCAGGCGAACAGTGTCATTGCCTTTCCGCTGGAAAAACTGCCACGCACCACGCGCGCGCAATCGATGGACGTGCTCAGCTCGCAAGCCGGCATGGCCGGCTACAAGGCGGTGCTGATCGCGGCGCAACTGGCGCCGCGCTTCTTCCCGATGCTGACCACGGCGGCTGGCACGATCCGGCCATCAAAAGTCCTGATCATCGGTGCAGGCGTCGCCGGCCTGCAGGCGGTCGCAACAGCGAAACGTTTGGGCGCGCAGGTCGAAGGGTTCGACGTGCGACCGGAAGTGAAGGAACAGATCGAATCGCTGGGCGGCAAATTCCTCGATCTCGGCGTCAGCGCGGCGGGCGAGGGCGGTTACGCGCGCCAACTCACCGACGACGAACGTGCCGAACAACAGCGGCGACTCGGCGAGCACATCAGGAATATCGATGTCATCGTCTGCACCGCGGCAGTACCGGGTCGTCCGGCGCCGAAGATCATCAGTGCGACGATGGTGTCGGGGATGAAGCCGGGTAGCGTGATCGTCGATCTGGCCGCGGAAACCGGTGGCAACTGTGAACTCACGCAGCCGGGCAAGAACATCGAAATCGGCGGCGTGATGATCGCCGGCCCGTTGAATCTGGCCAGCAGCGGTGCGATGCACGCCAGCGAGATGTACGCCCGCAACGTCTTCAACTTCGTCTCGCTGTTCGTCAAGGACGGCGCGATGACGTTTGACTGGAACGACGAGTTGCTGGCGAAGACGGTGTGGCCGGAACGCGCCGCCCCCTGATCAAAATGAACACCGTAGCCCGGGCTACGCATGAAGGTTTTAGCAATTAGCGGGCAGGTGGACGATTCGCCTCGATCCACTGCTTGCGGTCTTCCGGCGTCATCTGCCGCCAGCGTTCGCGCAAGGCGCGCCGCTCGGCCTCCGGAAGGTTGCGCATCCTCTCGAACATCGCCCGCGCCTGTTCGCGCTTTTCCGGGTTCATCCGCTCGAAACGTTGCATGCCGCGATGCGCATGC
>JAYTAY010000302.1:0-3506 GCA_043737255.1 Luteimonas sp. | reverse complement strand
GGTTGTTGGCTGCGGCAAACCCGCGATTGTCGGCGTTGAGGATTGCCTGCCGCGATACCCCTTGCGCAGCCCATTCGCGCAGAAAATCTGGAGTTCCGTCCTGTGAGGCGTTGTCGACGACGATGATGTCCAGTTCGGGCCAGTTACTGAAACGCTCCAGGCTATCCAGGCAGTCGCGGGTGTAGCTCAGGTTGTTGTAGGTCACCACGATCACACTGACCCGCGGCACGCGGACTGACGCAAGAGCCCGATCCAGCTCCTCTGCACGGTGCGCCCACGTCTGGCGCTCGGCGAACGCCTGCCGTGCAGCCACAACGCCGGAAGTTTCAGCCCCTGCAAGCACGTCGGCCACTGCGTCGAGAAAACTGGCCCGCGTGGCAGCGACGCGAACCAAATCACCAAATTGCGCCATCTCCGGCAGGTCCACGGTGACCACCGGTTTGCCGGCGCTGAGGTATTCGTAGACCTTGACCGGGTTGGTGGCCAGCGTCAGTGGCTCGACCTTGAACGGCAGCAGGCACACATCGAAGCCGTGCAGCCAGTAAGGCAATTCGGTGTACTTGACCTCTCCGGTAAACCGCACGTTTCCGAGATCGGCCAGCGCCGCCGCCGCGCCGGTGGTGTCGCTGCCGATCAGCAGGACCAGGTGCTCGGGAAACCGTTCGGCGACCGCGCCGACCAGCTCGACATCAAACCAATCCGCGATGGCGCCGTAGTACCCGATCACCTTGCGGCCGTCCGGGTCCGCGAACACCCGGGCTGGCGGGTTGTCGAAGTGAGCGTATTCGGTCGCATTGCGGATCAGCGCGACCGGACGGTGCTCCCGGACGATCTCCTGGAGGAGCCATTGCGAGGTGACGATCACCAGGTCAGAGCTCGCGATCAACCGCGCTTCTTCGGCCAGAATGCCGGTGGAGTTGTTGGAGAATCCGGCGTGATGATCCATGCAGTCGTACACGACGCGCGCCACCGGATGATGGGTGGACAGCGAGGTCCAGTACGGATGCTGGACGATCGACACCGCCGTGCTGCCTTCGTGCCAGCGCGCGAACTGCGCCAACCCCCCCGCAAGCTGCGCGTTCTGATCAGGCGTTGGCGCCTGCGCATAGATCGCCGGTGCGCCATCGAGGTGCAGGTGCACTTGGAAAAGCCGGCGCGCCTTGTCGAGCGGCTCCAGCGAAAATCCCGGCTCGGGATTGTCGACAAAGTTGTTGGACATGTAGAACACCCGGTGCCCGCCTTCGGCGAGCGCCCGCGCCAGATGCTGCGGCCGTTGCACGCGGAAATGCCAGTCGATCACCGCCCAGACATAGATATCGACTTTGCTGCCCTGGGCGGCTGGCAGCAACTCGAGACGCGACAGTTCCGAGGACGCCAGCAAATCCTCCACCGGCCTGACGGTGGCGATCGGCGCTGCCAGTACCGTGCTTGCCGCTTGATTGCCGACGTACGGCACCCGACGCAACAGGCGCCGCACGGCGAAGGAGAGGCGCTGGCGATCCTCGTGATGCAGGCGTCCGTGCCGCAGGAGCCTGGCCATGATGCGCAGTGGTCGCGTCCAGCGCCAGGAGCGACTTGCAATCAGCTGATTCAATACATCCGAAGCGGAATGAAGGCGTGCGACATCCAGACGCAACTGCCCAAGTTCGTCACGCAGCACGTTGATGTTGACCTGGGCCTCAGCCAAGGCCTTGTTCGTCTGGTAGGAGGGGCGCTGGCGATCCTCGTGATGCAGGCGTCCGTGCTGCAGGAGCGTGGCCATGATGCGCAGCGGTCGCGTCCAGCGCCAGGAGCGACTTGCAATCACCTGATTCAACACGTCCGAGGCGGACTGCAGGCGTGCGACATCCAGACGCAGCTGCCCCAGTTCGTCACGCAGCGCAGTGATGCTGACCTGGGCGTCAGCCAGTGGCTTGCTCGTCTCGAGCGAAGGTTCTGGCGCTCTGGCCCGACCCGGCTCAACTGCAGGCGCGGCCGCCGCCGCGTCGCGGACCGCGGCATCCTGCTGCATCACCTTCGATTCTTCTTTTTGCATGGTCAACCGCAATCTGGAGGCGACTCAAACATGGCGATTTCCTTCGATTTCGCGGTAGCCGCGATGTGTTGGCGGGCAGCCTGAACGACGCCGCCATCCCTTTGATGGCGCGGTTGCCACATGGTGGGCAACAGCCCTATTCACCGCCGTGAATTTCGATGTCCCCGGCCATCGCTCGCCACAATGCCGCTTGCATGCGCTGTGCGGAGTAATGCTCGCGAACATAGCGACGTGCCGCCTCCGCGTTGGTCCGCGCGCGGGAGGCATTCGTCACCACGCCAACCACCGCCCGGGCCAGGGATGGAGCATCGTCGGCGACCGCCACACATTGTTCCACCTCAGGCAGGCCCTGTATCCCGACCGATGTCGTCACCATCGGAACGCCGCGCGCCATCGCCTCGACCACTTTCAATTTGACGCCGCCGCCAAAGCGCATGGGCGCAATCACCGCGCTCGCCGTCTTGTAGTAGTGCTCCAGCATCTCGGCGGAAACGGCGCCGGTGACCACAACGCCGCCACTGGCCAACGCAAGCACGCGCTCGGTCGGCAGCGAACCGACCAGATGCAGGGTGATTGCAGGCACTTGTTCCCGGACCAGCGGCAATATCGAATGCACCAGCCATTCGGCCGCGTCCTCGTTGGGTGGGTGCCCGAAGCACGCGACAAACAGCAACAGGTCTGGATCGGGAGCACGTACAGCCGTCAACTCAGCCTCGCCAAAAAAATACAGCGGCACGGCATGGACCTTGCTGGGATCCACGTAGCCCGCCACCACATCGGCCTCCTCCTGCGAGGGGTAGAAGATGCTGTCGACCCGGTCCCACAGGTCACGCTCCGTCTCCAGCATGGCCAAGCTGGCGATGCCGGTTTCGGGGTCTCCGGTCAAGTCTGCCTGCGCCTGCATGCGCCGAAAATGCAGGTCATGCCCGAAGTAGGCCAGACGGGCCCGGCTATGCCGGCGCAGCGACGCGACATAGGGCGCGGCGAAATTGGGGCGACTCAATATCGCGAAGTCGATGTCTTCCCCCACCGCCTGCAGATATCGCTCGAAGGAACCGCCGCACGACGTGGCGATGAGCACCTCGATACCGGCCGCCTCCAGCGGTTGCCGGAACCGCGGGTCGTAGCGCTGATCATCGGGCCAGAACTTGACCAGGAATCCCATCTGGGCAAGCTGCAGCATCGTCTGCAGGATCGCACGGGAACCCGCATCGCGGTCCGGCTGCGGCAGCGTGTGGTCCATGACCAGCACCACGCGTTTGTGCCGCGCATGTTCGCGCGCGCGGAAGACCTGCGTGCCGTTGCGATAATGCCGACGCTCAAGCACAGGTCGCCAACGCTCGCGGAAGAGATGCTGATTACGCACCTGGCAGGCTTTGGTTCCAACGGCGGGATCGGTGCCGTGCGACACGCCTTCATGATGGATCACCACCGATCCGGGGCAGTAGTAGGTGCTCAATCCCTGCCGGCG
>JAYTAY010000301.1:0-3510 GCA_043737255.1 Luteimonas sp. | reverse complement strand
TAGCATCTTGAGCTTTTCTGGCGTTTCTGCGCGAGAGCGACCGCTGCACCTCACTCAGCCTCTGGGCGGATTGCAAAGCAAATGCGAGTCGTTACCATCGCGTTTTTAGCTCGGCAGGTCGCCGGCCAACATCTCTGGAGATTGCATGTACCGCCTACCCCTGGTTGCGGCCATCGCCGCTGCGCTTTTTTCTCCCATATCGGCGCTTGCCGCCGAGCTTTTGGAAGGAAAGGGCGAACAGGTGACCGAGTTAAGCCGAATTCAGGTCACCGCTACGCGGCTCGAGGAAGACGCAAACGACGTGCCGATTGCGATCACGATTGTGGGGCGCAGTCAGATTGAGCGCACGGTTGCACAGACGGTTTCGGACTTGTTGCATGGCGAGGCCGGTACCTACGTGCAATCGACCGGTGCAGGGCAGGGCGTGGTCATCATCCGTGGCTTGAAAGGCTCAGAAGTGCTGCATCTGGTTGACGGCTTCCGATTGAACAACGCGTTCTTCCGCAACGCCCCAAGCCAGTACATCGCTCTGGTCGATCCGCTCAATATCGACCAGATTGAAGCGGTGCGCGGACCGATGTCGACGCTGTACGGCAGCGACGCGATGGGCGGCGTCGTCCAGTTCCTGACACCTGATCCGCGCTTCAACGGCGACACTTGGGAAGCGCATGCCGACCTTCGTACGCGTTATTCCAGCGCCGATGAATCCAACCATATCCGTGCCGGATTCTCGGCCGGGCACGACGGCCTCGCCATTTCCGGCGGCGTCAGCTATCAGGAGGTGAACAACCTGCGCGTCGGTGGCGGCGACACCCTGCCGTTCACCGCGTACCGACAGCAAAGCGCTGACCTGAAGGTGTATTTCAAACCCGCTACCGGCCACGAGCTGACCTGGTCCGCCCAGTATTCGCAGCAGCCAAGCACGCAGCGCTATGACGCGCTGGTGCCAGGCTTCGGTCAGACCAACCCGGACAGTGCCGAATTTTTCTATCGGCCGCAGGAACGTCGTTTCACTCAACTGCACTATCGCTACAGCAATCCCACCGCATTTGCGGACCAGGTCGACGTGCGAATCGGTTATCAGAAGTTTGTCGACGACCGCAGCTCTCGTGACTTCGGGTCGTCCAACCGTGAAATCGAAGAGAACGCCAGCACGCTGCGCGGCGTCACGGCGCTGGCCAGCAAACAGGTCAACGACCAGCACTTCATCAGCTACGGCGTTGAATATTACGACGACACCGTTGATTCGTTCCGGCAGCGCCTCAGCATCAACTCAGGCGTGGTCAGCGCGCGTCCGTCGCGCTTCCCGGATGGCTCCACGATGGACAGCCTCGCCGCCTTCGTCACTGACGATTGGAGGCTTACCGATGACCTCGACGTGGTTGGCGGACTGCGCTATAGCCGCTTTGACATCCAACTGCCGCCGGTCATCAATGGCATCGGCGTCAAGCTCGATCCCGACAAGTTCACCAGCCAGATCGGCTTCGCCTACAAACTCAATGAAGGCTTGCGCTTGGTCGGCAATATTGGTCAGGGTTTTCGCGCGCCCAATATTTTTGACCTTGGCACGTTCGGCGACCGGCCCAGCAATCGCTTCAACATCCCCAATCCCGATCTGTCACCGGAAAGCGTGACCAGTTACGACATTGGCTTCAAGTACGCCAGCGACACGCTGGAATACGAAGCCATCGCCTTTACCTCGCGCTACAAGGACAAGATCACCTCGGTGCTGACCGGTGACCTGACTGCCAGCGGTCGTGCGATCGTGCAATCACGCAACGCGACGCGCCTCGATTTGAGCGGCATCGAAACTGGCGTGCATTGGCAGGCGACACCCGCCATGAATCTCTATGCGACGGCGACTTACACCCGTGGCGAAGAACAGTTGGAAGGCGATGAATATCCCGCTGATCGCATCCCACCGCTGTTCGGCAAGCTGGGAATGCGCTACGCGGTGTCGGAAAACATCGAAGTCGAAGGCTGGTCGGTTTATGCCACGCGTCAGGATCGACTGAGCCCACGCGACGCCAGTGATGCACGCATCAATCCCGATGGTACGGCGGGCTGGGCGTCACTGAACACGCGCATGAGTTGGAACATCGACGAGCGCACCCGCCTGCAACTCTCGGTCGAAAACATCGCCGACAAGCGCTACCGCGAGCATGGTTCGGGCCTCGATGAGCCAGGTCGCAACGTCAGTGTTGGCATCGGCTGGAAATTCTGACGACCGATTCGCTAACGTCGTCGGCTCCGCCTCGAGACGGGGTCGCACGCAGGAGCAGGCCGCTACCATGTATTGCTGCCGACCGAGTTGGCAGCGAACGGTGTTGATGCAGTCATACACAAGTTACGGGAATCAAGAATGACGCCCGCACGTTGAACCTCGCCAAGTTGCACGAGCGCCGCAAGGGAGTTGTGCGGCTGCATGCGAAGGCATTTCGGTATTCCAATCGTGCGCTTGACCGGCATGAGCTGGGTGGCGGGAGAAATCACCGAACCGATCCTGTTTCATGTAGCGGCTCAGATGTCCAATCAACGCGCTCTGGCACCTGCGATGCATCTTCTCGAAGACTGTCGCATCAGTCTTGTCGTGGCGGCGGCAACTACTGCTGAGAACGGCGAATATTCATTCGAGCAGGAGCGCGCATCATCACAAATATTCACACTTTGACCGCGCCGTTTGGCACGGTCAGATTGCACTGAAGCGCCTGCGACGATTGCGCACGAAAATGAACAGAATCAGGCTTCTAGACTTGCACACGAGCACTCTATAAAGTCGCCCCGCGCCCTACTTCGAGGGCCGATCCGCGGAGTCACCATGCGTATCCGTTCAATTGCCGCTGTCGCCGCCGTCGCCGTCGTCGGCGTGGCTGCAGCGTTCATTACCCTGCGTCCGGATGCGCCGCTCAGTTCCATTGAACAGTCGAGGAAACTGAATTCCAAGCCTTTCGGTGGTGACTATTGGGCGCACCGCGTCGCTTACCCGACCATGCATTTCAGCCCGAGCTGGTACAACGACGCCAAGATTGAAGATGCCGTTGTTCAATCCGCTGTACCTGCTGGAAACCAGGAATACCGTCGCTCGTCACAGTCGCCGTTGGCGCTGAATCCGACCAACTGGACCTTTCTTGGGCCGGTGCCGCTGTCCAATGCCGGCGTGCAGGTATCTGGTCGTGTAAACGTGATCGCGGTTGATCCAACCGGTCCCGATGCGAGTGGTAACCATACCGTGCTGGCGGCTACCGACGGCGGTGGTGTCTGGAAGTCGACCAACTGTTGTTCGGCCGCAACGACTTGGCGCACCACCACGGACCAGCCGGATATCGCCGGCATCGCGATTGGCGACCTATACATCGATCCGAACAATGCCAACGTGGTCTATGCCGGCACCGGCGACCTGCGCTTCGGCTCGTTCTCGTTCGGTACGTCGGGCCTGCTCAAAAGCATAGACAAGGGCGAAACATGGTCCGTGCTCGGCAGCAACGTCTTCACGCCCTTCTACCCGCCGTC
>JAYTAY010000300.1:0-8175 GCA_043737255.1 Luteimonas sp. | reverse complement strand
AGCGTTTCCAGCCCGAGCAGGTCCAGCATCATCGTCAGGGTGTCGGCTGCATCGCGGTTGTCGTCGACTACCAGTGCGCGACGTTTTGCGAGCGACAGGGCTGCGGGTGAAGGCGTGGGGACGCGCTCCCGCTTGGGGACGATGAGCCCGGGGTCGCACGGCAACTGCACGCAAAACTCGCTGCCTTTGCCGAGGCCCTCGCTCTGCACCGAAACGTGACCATCGTGCATTTCGGTCAAGTGCTGCACCAGCGTCAGGCCGATGCCAAGGCCGCCGTGCGCTTTCTCCACCGCCGTGTCGGCTTGAGAAAACAGTTCGAAGATGTGCTCGATCTGTTCGCTGGCCAAACCGATGCCGGTGTCGCGCACGCGAACTTCGACGTTGTTTCCGGTTGCGGTTGCGATCACCTCGATGTTGCCGCCGGCATCGGAATACTTGGCGGCGTTGTTGAGCAGGTTGGCGAACACCTGCGACAGCCGCGCATGGTCGGCGTGCATCGGCACCGTTTGTTCGGGAAGTTGCAGATGCAGGTGATGGCCGCCCCTTTCGATCAAGGGCGCCGCTGTTTCGACGGCGGAATGCAGCACCTCGTCGAGCGTGGTGACCTGCTTGCGCAGCATCATCTTGCCGCGGGTGATCCGCGCAATGTCCAGCAGGTCATCGATCAATCGCACCAGCTGCGCGAGCTGGCGTTCCATCATGTCCTGCAGCGGATCGTGCGCATCCGGCGCCGACAACCGCCGGATGTTGAGCGCGTTCAACAGCGGCGCCAGCGGATTGCGCAGTTCGTGGGCAAGCGTGGCGAGGAATTCGTCCTTGCGCCGGTCGGCATCGCGCAGGCGTTCCTCAGCATCCACGCGCACGCCGATTTCGTTCTGCAGCTCGTCATTGCGCTCGGCGAGTGCGGTGTTGGCCTCCTGTAGCGATGCATTCAGGCGTTCCAGCTCGCGCGCTTTTTCCGCCTCGAGCGCAATGTTGGCCGCAGCCAACTGCGTGTTGGCGTGTTGCAGCTCGCGGCGCTTGCGGAATAGCTCAGCCAGCACCGAAACCTTGGTGCGCAGGATCTCCGGGATCACCGGCACGCTGACGTAGTCGACCGCGCCGAGTTTGTAACCGCGCATCCGGTCCATCTCGCCGACGTTCACCGCGGTGACGAAAATGATCGGGGTCTTCTCGAAGCGTGGGTGCTGGTGGATCAGGCTGGCGGTCTCGAAGCCATCCATGCCAGGCATGTTGACGTCGAGCAGGATCAGCGCGAAGTCGTTCTCCATCAGCAGCTTCAACGCCTCCATGCCCGAACTGGCCTCGATCAGGTTTTCTCCGAGAGGTTCGAGGATCGCGCGATATGTGAGAAGTCGTCCCGGCTGGTCGTCGACCAGCAGGATGTTGACCGGCGCATGCACCGGCTCAGCCGACGCCGCATCGGACGCGGGCGTCGCCGCTGCATCGAACGAGGTCAGCGATGCAGCCACTGGCGCAGCACTCCAAGCAGTTGATCGGTGACGACGGGTTTGGCCAGGTAATCGGATGCGCCTGCTTCAAGACACTTCTCGCGATCCCCCTTCATCGCCTTGGCGGTCAGCGCGACAATCGGCAGCGCGCGCGAGTCGGGATCCTTGCGGATCGCACGCATGGTGTCGTAGCCGTCCATGCCCGGCATCATGATGTCCATCAGCACCAGCGCGATGTCGGGGTCGGCCGCGACTTTTTCGACCGCCTCCTGGCCGTTGCCGGCGGTGACCACGTTCATGCCGTGGCGTTCGAGCACGCTGGACAAGGCGAAGATGTTGCGCACGTCGTCATCGACCACCAGCACGCGCTTTTCGCGCAACGTCTCGTCGGACTCGTGCAGGCGCTGCACCATGCGGCGCTTGGCCGGCGGCAAATCGCCGATGACGCGATGCAGGAACAATGCGGTTTCGTCGAGCAGGCGCTCGGGCGATTCCACGCCCTTGATGACGACACTCTTGGCCGCCTTCTTCAAGCGCGCATCCTCGGCCGCCGACAGGTCCTTGCCGGTGAACACCACGATCGGCACGTCGCGCAAATGCGGTTGTTCCTGGATCTTGTCGAGCAGGTCGAAACCGCTGATGTCCGGCAGGCGCAGGTCCAGCACCACACAATCGAAACTGCCCGACTGCAGCATTTCCAGCGCTTCGGCGCCGGAGCCGACGGTGTCGATGCTGATGTCGTCGTGGCGGATCAGTTCCTCGATGCTCATGCGTTCGGCCGGGTCGTCCTCGACGATCAGCAGGCGCTTGACCCGCGGCAGCGCGTACTGCTTGATCCGCTCCAGCGCCGCTTCGATGCTTTCGGTGTCGGCAGGCTTGGCCAGGTACGAAAACGCGCCACGCTCGATGCTCTGGTGGCGTTCCTCTTCGATGGTGACGATCTGCACCGGGATATGTCGGGTGTCGGAATCCTGCTTCAACCGCGCCAGCACGGTCCAGCCGAGCATGTCGGGCAGGAACACGTCCAGCGTGATGGCCGTCGGCCGGTATTCGCGCACAAGGCGCAGGCCCTCAGCGCCGCGGTTGGCGACCAGCACCTTGAATCCGCACGCGCGCGCCTGGTCGCGCAGGATGGTGGCGTAGCGCGGGTCGTCCTCGATCACCAGCAGCGACGGATCGCCGGGCACGATCTCCATGCGGTCGTCCGGCACCTGTTCAAGCGGTTGCGGCGCGGGTGCCTGCGGCAGCATGGCGCCAAGGCTGACGGGTGCTGCGGCCTGGGCACGCGCCTCGTGCGCGCTGTCGGAACCCATGTAATTCAGCGGCAGATACAGGATGAAGATGCTGCCTTCACCAACGGCACTGGTCAGCTTCAATTCGCCACCGAGCAGGCCGGCGATCTCGCGGCTGATCGCAAGACCCAGGCCGGTGCCGCCGTATTTGCGCGAAGTGCCGGAATCGGCCTGCTGGAAGGCCTCGAACACGATCCGCTGCTTGTCCGGGGAAATTCCGATTCCGGTGTCGTGGACCTCGAACGCGACCACCATCGGCGCCGTATCGAGGATGGTGTGGCCCGGCGTCCAACCCGAGGTCACTGGTCGCGCGATGAGCCGGACGCTGCCGTGTTCGGTGAACTTGAGTGCATTCGACAACAGGTTCTTGAGGATCTGCTGCAGGCGTTTTGGATCGGTGTTGAGCGAGCGCCCAAGTTCCGGCGCGACCTTGACCGAGAACTCCAGGTTGCGGCGTTCGGCATCGTGGTGGAAGGAACGTTCGAGGTTTTCGCGCAGGTGCGTGAAGGAGATTTCCTCGCTATCGACGGTGACCGTACCCGATTCGATCTTCGACAAATCCAGGATGTCGCTGATCAGGTGCAGCAGATCCGTGCCAGCGGCGTGAATGGTCTTGGCGAATTCGACCTGGCGCGGAGTCAGATTGGTATCAGGATTTTCGGCCAGTTGCTGGCCGAGGATGAGGATCGAGTTCAGCGGCGTGCGCAGTTCGTGCGACATGTTGGCGAGGAATTCGGATTTGTAACGCGACGTCAACGCCAGTTCCGCGGCCTTTTCCTCCAGCGCGCGGCGTGCATGCTCGATCTGCTGGTTCTTCGCTTCGACCTCGGTCTTCTGTTCGGCCAGCAGCGCGGCCTTGAGCGCGATTTCCTCGTTGGTCTGCTGCAATTCCTTCTGCTGCGATTGCAGTTCGCCCGCGAGCTGTTGCGATTGCGACAACAGGCTCTCGGTGCGCATGCTGGCTTCGATGGTGTTGAGCAGGATGCCGATGCTGCGGGACAGTTGTTCAAGGAATGCGTGCTGCGACGGTGTGAACGGATACAGCGACGCCAGTTCGATCACCGCCTTGACCTGGTCCTCGAACAGCACCGGCAGCACGATGATGCTGCGCGGCTCCGCATTCATCAGTCCCGATTCAATCTGAACCGCGCCCGGCGGCACATCGTCGATCAGGATCGTCTCGCCTTGCGCGGCGCATTGGCCAATCAAGCCTTCGCCGAAGGCAATGGTCCGGGTCGAAGGCGTGCCGGCATAACTGGCGAGTTGCCGCAGCCTCCGCGGGCCATCGACATCGCCTTCGACGACATAGATCACGCCCTGCTGCGCGTTGACCAGTGGCGCCAGTTCCGACAACAGCATGTCGCCGAGCGTGATCAGGTCGCGCTGGCCCTGCATCATGCTGCTGAACTGCGCGAGGTTGGTCTTCAACCAATCCTGCTCGCGACTGCTTTCGGTGGTTGCGCGCAAGGTGCCGATCATCGAGTTGATGTTGTTCTTGAGGTCAGCCACCTCGCCGCGCACATCGACCTGGATCGAACGCGTCAAATCGCCTTGTGTCACCGCGGTGGCGACTTCGGCGATGGCGCGCACCTGTGTGGTGAGGTTGTCGGCGAGCTGGTTGACGTTGGCGGTGAGGTTTTTCCAGATGCCTTCGGTACCCGGCACGTTGGCCTGGCCACCGAGTCGACCTTCGACACCGACTTCGCGCGCCACCGTCGTCACCTGATCGGCAAAGATCGCCAGCGTTTCGGTCATGCCGTTGATGGTGTCGGCCAGTTCGGCGATTTCGCCTTTCGCCTCCACGGTCAGTTTCTTGTTGAGGTCGCCGGTGGCCACCGCGGTCACCACCTTGGCGATGCCGCGCACCTGGGTGGTGAGGTTGGACGCCATCGAGTTGACGTTGTCGGTGAGGTCTTTCCAGGTGCCATCGACGCCGGGTACCTGCGCCTGCCCACCAAGCTTGCCTTCGGTGCCGACTTCGCGTGCAACACGGGTCACTTCCGCGGCGAAGCCGTTGAGTTGATCCACCATCGTGTTGATCGTGTTCTTCAACGCCTGGATTTCACCGCGCACATCCACCGTGATCTTGCGCGACAGATCGCCCTTGGCCACCGCGGTGGTGACCTCGGCGATGTTGCGCACCTGCGAGGTGAGGTTGGACGCCATCGAGTTGACGTTGTCGGTGAGATCCTTCCAGGTACCGGCAACGCCTGGCACCTGCGCCTGGCCGCCGAGCTTGCCTTCGGTACCGACTTCGCGTGCCACGCGCGTGACTTCCGCGGCGAAGCCGTTGAGCTGGTCCACCATCGTGTTGAGCGTGTCCTTCAGCGCAAGGATCTCGCCTTTCACATCGACCGCGATCTTGCGCGACAGGTCACCTTTCGCCACCGCGGTCGCGACCTCGGCGATGTTGCGCACCTGCGTGGTGAGGTTCGACGCCATCGAGTTGACGTTGTCGGTGAGATCTTTCCAGGTACCGGCGACACCCGGCACCTGCGCCTGTCCGCCGAGTTTGCCCTCGGTGCCGACTTCTCTTGCAACACGCGTCACTTCCGCTGCGAAACCGTTGAGCTGATCCACCATCGTGTTGATGGTGTCCTTGAGCGCGAGGATTTCGCCGCGCACGTCCACAGTGATCTTGCGCGACAGGTCGCCCTTGGCCACGGCCGTGGTGACCTCGGCGATGTTGCGCACCTGATCGGTGAGGTTGGACGCCATCGCGTTGACCGAGTCGGTCAGATCCTTCCACGTGCCGGCGACGCCTGGCACCTGCGCCTGGCCGCCGAGCTTGCCTTCGCTGCCGACTTCCCGCGCAACACGCGTGACCTCCGCGGCGAAGCCGTTGAGCTGGTCGACCATCGTGTTGATGGTGTCCTTGAGTTCCAGGATTTCGCCGCGCACGTCCACGGTGATCTTGCGTGAGAGGTCGCCCTTGGCCACCGCGGTGGTGACCTCGGCGATGTTGCGCACCTGCGAGGTGAGGTTGGATGCCATCGAGTTGACGTGATCGGTCAGGTCCTTCCAGGTGCCCGCGACATCGGGCACTTCCGCCTGTCCGCCGAGCCTGCCTTCGGTACCGACTTCTCTCGCAACGCGGGTCACTTCCGAAGCGAAGCCGTTGAGCTGATCCACCATCGTGTTGATGGTGTCCTTGAGCTCAAGGATTTCGCCGCGCACGTCTACCGTGATCTTGCGCGAAAGATCGCCCTTGGCCACCGCAGTCGTGACCTCGGCGATGTTGCGCACCTGCGATGTGAGGTTGGACGCCATCGCGTTGACCGAGTCGGTCAGATCCTTCCACGTACCCGCAACGCCGGGCACGATGGCTTGGCCGCCGAGCTTGCCCTCTGTGCCGACTTCGCGCGCCACGCGCGTGACTTCCGATGCGAAGCCGCGCAGCTGATCCACCATCGTGTTGATGGCTTCCTTCAACTGCAGAATTTCGCCGCGCACGTCCACCGTGATCTTGCGCGAGAGATCGCCATTGGCCACCGCGATGGTGACTTCGGAAATGTTGCGCACCTGCGCGGTGAGGTTGTTGGCCATCTGGTTGACCGAGTCAGTCAGATCCTTCCACACGCCCGACACGCCTTTCACTTTCGCCTGACCGCCCAGCTTGCCGGCGGTGCCGACTTCCAGCGCCACGCGAGTGACTTCCGAGCTGAATTCTCCCATCTGGTCGATCATGCGGTTGACGATGTTGGCCGAGCGCAGGAATTCGCCTTGTAGCGGACGGCCACCGGCTTCCAGCGGCACCGTCTTGGTCAGGTCGCCTTTCGCCACCGCGGCCATCGCTTCGGTCATGGTCTCGATCGGTCGCACCAGATCGTCGATCAGGTCGTTGACCGATTCCTCCATCACGGCCCACGCCCCTTGCCGGTTGGCCGGCGCCATGCGTTGACGGGTCTGGCCATCGCGGCCGACTTTGTCGCCGACCCGTCCCAGGTCATGGCACATGCGCCGGTTGGCGATGACGATCTCGTTGAAGGTTTCCGCCAGCTTGCCGGCGACGCCGTCCCAGTGCAGCGGCAGGTGAACCGAGAAATCGCCATCTCTCACCGCGTGCATGGCCACCAGCAGTGCCTGCATCGGGTCCAGCGGCACAAGGGCGGTTTCGGCGGGTGTGCTGCGACGACGACGGGTAGTTTCGGTGGCCACGCGTTGCCCCTGCATAAGATGAGAGCCTTGGTTCAATTATCAGCCGGCAGACGCTAGCGCAACAACTGTCGCGATCACGTACACATGGCTTTCACATGGTGGAGGCCGGGAACACCAACTGTGAACCGCGTTGTAAAAAACAAATCGACGGGCGGGTTGTCCAGGATAAAAATTGAACAAAGGTGCCACCTCGTCTTTCGCCGGATGACGAACCACGACTTGATCGAACCTTATTCAGTGGCCACATCCCAGCGCCGCAGCGCATCTTCGACCGCATCAATGCCACGTGTGACCTGTTCTGCATTCAATTGCGCGACCGTGTCGTGCTCACTGTGGATGACCTGCATCACTTTCGCAGGCGGATCGGGCTTCTTGCCGTCGAATGCCTGCAGGATGCGCGGAATCTCGCGGCGATCAACCAGCGAATAGGACACGGCAGGCCAGCCGGCGCTGAGGAACGCAAAGTGATCGGTGGGTGGGTATTGTTTGCCCGCCGACAACGTGATTCCCATGCCGTCGACTGCGGCCTCTGCTGGCGATCATGCGTTGCGTCGGGCGTCATCACCCACAACGCGTCGCCCCAGCTGAACACATCGAAGTTGACGTACAGCGCGGGTTGCTCGCCGCCGTCGCCGATGTAGGCTTTGGCGCCGAGCAAGCCGTTCTCCTTGAGATCCCAGAAGGCGATGCCGACCCGATGATGTTGCAGCGGGCGCAGCCTGAATCGCTCGGCAAGGGCGATGACCACTGCGCTCCCCGACGCATTGTCGGTGGCGCCGTGGCCGGCCTTGACCTTGTCCGAATGCGCGCCAAGCAACAGCAGGGGCGCGGGACGCGACCCCGCGATTTCCGCAGTCAGGTTGACGCCGTTGCGCTCCCGCTGACGAACGGCGTTTGCGTTACCGGGATCTTCAACGCGGCGAGTCGCTGCACGATCGCATCGCGACGTCCTGTGTTTTCATCCGCGGATGAGATCACCACGACGTCAGCCATCCATTGCGTGGCGGTGCCTGATTCGGACAAAGGTTTGACCGTGGAGCCGAGGCTGCATCCGGCCAAGGTCAGTGTGGCCAGGAACGTCAGCAAATGAAAACAGATGGTGTGTCTCAAGCGTTTGATTCTGAAAAGCGACGGCCGAGTCTGCCCGATCGCACGGGCAGGCAATAGTGTCTGCATGCACCTGCGCGCGTGATGTGGTGAGATACGGACATGCACGCGCCTCCGTTGCCGCCCGCCGCCACATTCCGCCGCCTGCTCGGCATGGGGATCGTCGT
>JAYTAY010000299.1:0-3541 GCA_043737255.1 Luteimonas sp. | reverse complement strand
CGTAATCGCGCGGATTCCAGCCATGCAGGGCCAGCAGCCCACGTTCTTGAGCGCGGCCGACCACGCCGTGACCCGCAAGTTGAGTCACGAATTCGGGGAACAGACTGATGAGGTCGATGCGCATGCGGTTTAGAAGTCAGCATCCCAATCGACGGTGATCGTGCGGCCGTCAAAATCGATCGCGGTGATGTATTCCGGCATCACGAATGGAATCAACCGCTCGCGTTCGCCGTGCACGGCGACGACATCGTTGGCGCCGGTCGAAAACAGGTGCGAGACCACGCCGAAATCGACGCCGTCGAGATTGACCACGCGCAGGCCTTCGAGATCGACCCAGTAATACTCGCCGGGTTGGGGCGGCGGCAAGGCCTCGCGCCCGACCCAGACTTCAGTGCCGCGCAGCGCTTCGGCGGCATCGCGGTCTTGAACGTCGGAAATGCTCACGACAACGCCTCTGGCGGTCTCACGTCCGCGCGCATCGGGCAGTTCGCGCTCACGACCTTGCGCATCGCGCAGCATCCACGGCTGGTAGCGAAGGATGGCTTTCTTCGGATCGGTGAACGATTCGAGTTTGACTTCGCCACGCACGCCGAAGGCGCCGACGAACCTGCCAACCAGGATGCGGCGTTCGCGATTCATGGAGGCTCAAGGACCGCGCGCGGGGCGCGGCCGGACATCAAGCCGCTGCAGCTGCGGTCTTGGTCGCTTCCTTGTACAGGTTGCGGACCTTGTCGGTCATCTGCGCGCCTTGGCCAATCCAGTGGTTGACGCGTGCGGTGTCCAGCTCGATGCGCTTCTCGCCACCGGTCGCGATCGGGTTGAAATAACCCACGCGCTCGATGTTGCGGCCATCGCGCGCGGCGCGCTGGTCCGTGACGATGATGTGGTAGAAGGGACGCTTCTTGGCGCCACCACGGGTCAGGCGGATCTTGACCATGAGTTTGCTGCTTCCTGTGTTGCCCAGTCGCCGAAGGTGGCGCGGTAAGCCGCGCATTGTAAGCCATTGAACAAGCTGCGGTAAACCGCCAGGCCGGCCCGGGATCGGGTCCCGATATCAAGGCCGGGTGCGGCCCTTTCAGCCTCTCGGAGGCATTTCGGAATACCGGAATCGCTGTCAGGTCCGCCGCCCACCAAATCCCCGGCCATCCTCCGAAGACCCCTCCCGCTCTCAGCGGAACGGCATCCCACCGCGTCCGCCCATCATGCCTTTCATGCCGCGCATCATGCCCTTCATGCCGCCCGAGCCCAGCTTGCTCATCATCTTTTCCATCTGCTGGAATTGCTTGAGCAGCCGGTTTACGTCGGCGGGCGTGGTGCCGGAACCGCGGGCGATGCGCGCCCGACGCGAACCGTTGAGCAGGGCTGGGTGACGACGCTCCTTCCTGGTCATCGAGCTGATGATCGCGACCATGCGCGGGACTTCCTTGCCGGTGACCTGCGCCTTCACGGCATCGGGGACTTGACCCATGCCCGGCAGCTTGTCCATCAGGCCACTGAGGCCGCCCATGCTCTGCATCTGGTCGAGCTGGTCGCGCATGTCGTTGAGGTCGAACTTCTTGCCCTTGGCGACTTTCTCGGCGAGTTTCTGCGCTTTGTCCTTGTCGACCTGCTGCTCGACCTGCTCGACCAGCGACAACACGTCACCCATACCGAGGATGCGCGAGGCGAGGCGATCGGGATGGAACACGTCGAGACCGTCTGGTTTCTCACCGACGCCGATGAACTTGATCGGCCGCCCGGTGATGTAACGCACGCTCAGCGCCGCGCCGCCACGCGCATCGCCATCGGTCTTGGTCAGGATCACGCCGGTCAGCGGCAACGCTTCGGAAAACGCCTTGGCAGTGGTCGCGGCATCCTGGCCAGTCATCGCATCGACCACAAACAGCGTTTCGACGGGATTGGCCGCGGCATGCAAAGCCTTGATCTCGGCCATCATCGCGTCGTCGATCGCCAGGCGGCCCGCGGTATCGACGATCAATACGTCAGCGAACGATTTGCGCGCGTCAATGAGCGCGGCGCGGACGATGGCTTCGGGCGACTGATCGGACGACGACGGGAAAAACAATACGTCGACCTGTTGCGCCAGAATCTGCAACTGTTCGATCGCGGCGGGACGATAGACATCAGCCGACACCACCATCACTTTTTTCTTGCGCCGCTCTTTCAGATGCTTGGCGAGCTTCGCGACGGTGGTGGTCTTGCCCGCGCCTTGCAGGCCGGCCATCAGGATCACGGCGGGTGCCGGCACATTGAGGTTCAAGTCGCTGGCCGAAGAGCCCATCACCGCGGTCAATTCATCGCGGACGATCTTGATCAGTGCCTGCCCGGGTGTAAGGCTTTTCAAAACTTCCTGTCCGACGGCACGCACCTTGATCCGTTCGATCAGCGCCTGCACGACGGGCAACGCAACATCGGCTTCCAGTAGCGCGATGCGTACTTCGCGGGTGGCTTCGCGGATGTTTTCCTCGGTTAACCGGCCGCGCCCGCGCAGGCGTTCGATGGTGCCGGACAGGCGCTGGGTCAGGGATTCAAACATGGTCGGAAATCTTGCGAAAACGGGTGCGAATTATAGCCGGTGCTTTTTGCTCCTCACCTGCGATTGCAAGGGGCGAACCGGCGCGTTTGCGAGGCACTGCCTCGCGCGCCGATGGACGCACGCAGGCTGTGGCTGCGGGCCGGATGGCTGGGAGGGGTTGCGCAAGCGCCGGAACTCTTCACGAAACACCAGCCCCCTCCCGGCTCCTTCCATTCGTGGAAGAGGGAGACAGGCGTTCGCGCAAAGCCGTATGCGACACTTCTTCGATGACCATCGCTCTCATCGCCATCGCGCTCTACTTGACGTCTGCCGGCCTGTTGATACGCACTGTGACCCGAGAGGAGAACGCGGCCTCGAAGCTGTGGCTGTGGCCCGCGCTGGCGGCCGCTGTTCTGCACGGCACCTGCCACCTGCTCGCATGGCGCCAAGCAGGTGGCGCGGACCTGCATTTCTTCGCCGCGTTGTCGCTGGTCGGCCTTGGCATGGCGACATTGACGATGCTCTTCGGCGCGCGCCGAAGCATGGCGGCGCTGGGCGTGATCGTGTTTCCACTCGCGGCGGCTTCGCTGTTCGGTTACGCCAGCGCCGGGCATCACATTGCCGACGGTCTGGATTGGCGCCTGCAACTGCACGCTTGGTGCGCACTACTCGCCTACGCCACGCTGGCGATCGCGGCGTTACTCGCCATCATGTTGTGGGCGCAGGAACGCGCCCTGCGTCGCCGCAAATTCCACGAGTGGTTGCGCGCACTGCCGCCGCTGACAGAACTGGAATCACTGTTGTTCGGCACCATCACGGTCGGCTTCGTGTTGCTGACAGCAACCCTGCTGACCGGCATGTTGTTTGTCGAAAATCTCTTCGCGCAACATCTCGTGCACAAGACCGTGCTCAGCGTACTGTCGTGGCTGACGTTCGGCGCATTGCTGCTGGGCCGCTGGCGTTATGGTTGGCGAGGCGTCGTCGCAGTGCGCTGGACCTTGGTGGCGATGGCGTTGCTGGTGCTCG
>JAYTAY010000298.1:0-8222 GCA_043737255.1 Luteimonas sp. | reverse complement strand
TTGGCGCGCCCGAGGTGAACGTCGCACGCGTGATGGCCAGATCGTGGTGCTGGATGGAGTTGAAGATGCCGAGGCCGGTGTCGGATGAGTTGCGCGAGAGCAGGATCACCTCGACGTGCGGCGCATCGAGCGGCGCGTTCTCGTTGAGTGCAAGCAGCTTGCGCACCAGCGGGAAGGCGATGCCGGGCTCCAGCACATCGTCCTCGCGCTTGCGCTGATGATCGGCGTAAGCCTGGATGCCCTCGCTCTCGAACAGACCGTGGCTGTGTTCGAGATCGAATAATGCGCGGGCCGTGATGGCGACGACCAGTGGTTTTGGAGATGTTACCGAGGACATGCGCAGAGTATTGCGCAAGTCTGTCGCGGGGGTTGCGACGCCATCAAGCGATCCGGGGCCCGGGTGGAGCGCAGCGATACCCGGGGCCTTTCGTTTCGATCATTGAACGGCCCCGGGTATTGCTGGCCTCTACCCGGGCTACGTTGCTCCTTCGTACCGGCGAACTGCTCTGGCTACACCACGAACTGCTCGCTGAGGATGCGCTCTTCGAGGTTGTGTTCCGGATCGAACAGCAGCGTCACGGTGCGGTCGCGTGATTCACGGATCGTGACTTCCACGACATCGCGCGTTTCATGCGAATCGGCGGTGACGCTGACCGGACGCTTGTACGGATCAAGCACGCGGAAGCGCACTTCGGTATCGGCCTTGAGTACCGCGCCGCGCCAGCGCCGCGGGCGAAATGGCGCGATCGGCGTCAGCGCGATCACGCCCGAACCGAGCGGCAAAATCGGGCCATGCGCGGAGAAGTTGTAGGCGGTACTGCCAGCGGCCGTGGACAGCATGACGCCGTCGCACACCAGTTCATCAAGGCGCGTCTGGCCATTGAGATCGATGCGCACATGCGCCGCCTGTCGCGTCTGCCGCAGCAACGACACTTCGTTGTAGGCAAGCGAACCGACACTGGCGCCCGACTCGGTCAACGCCACCATCTCCAGCGGCCGCAACACGGCGGGCTCGGTCAGGCCGATGCGCTCGATCAAGTCATCGCTGCGGTGCTGGTTCATCAGGAACCCGACCGTGCCCAGTTTCATGCCGTACACCGGCTTGCCCAGGCCGCCATAACGATGCAGCGTTTGGAGCATGAAACCATCGCCGCCGAGCGGACAGATCACATCCGAATCTTCGGGCGCATGCTGGCCATGCTGCGACGCCAGTTCATCCAGCGCCTGCTGCGCACCGTCCGCTGGACTGGCGAGGAAGGCGATGCGTGGGGACTGGCTCATCGGGGCGTCCGTTTCGAGTCGATGATCATGGCGTGGCGAGCATAACCCGCTGTGCGGCCGGGGTTGCATATGACGACCCGCACCGCGTTCCGGTAGAGCGCACTGGCTCCGCCGCTTTCCGCGCCGGAGCGGAAGACTTGTACAAGTAAGGGCAAGAGCAGCGGAGCAGGCGCCGCTCTCCAGAAGCCAAGAGCAACAGCAACGATTGCCCTACTCTGCTGCGGCTGCCATCTGCGCCAATCTGCGCACGGCCACCGACACGGTCGGATAGTCGAGCGATTTCTGCGCGACCAGTTCGGCGAACATCGATTGGGTGAAACGCAAGGAAGGATCATCGCGCTGCAACCATTGCTCGACCTGCTGCTCCGGCGAACCCTTGCCGCTGGACAGCACTTGCCCGACCAGCGCGCGTTGCTGCGCAGCGAGTTCGTCGCGCAGGACACCGCGTGCGTGTGCGTGCCAGCGACCCTCGACCGGAAGCGCATCGATCTGTTCGCGCAACCACGACAGGTTGAGCGCATCGCCCAGTCCGTAATACGCCCTGGCCACGTCAACCGGTTGCAGGGTGCGTGCCGCGGCCACTTCGACGATATCCGGCGCGGCATCAAGCAATCGCAGCGCCGCAAGTTGCGCCGACAACTCGGCCGACAGGCCCTTCTGCTGCCATCCCGCGACGCGTGCGTCGTAATCAGCCCGAAATGTCCTGGGCAACAGGGCAGGAAGCGCGGCACGGATCGCAAGGATGCCGGTGCGATAGCGATCCACCGCCGCCGCAATATCCGGCAGCGCACCGGGACGCGACAGCAGCCAACGCGACATCGAACGCAGCAGATTCCAGATCTCCAGCAATGCATCAATCTGCACCGCTTCCGGCACCTGGCCATCGAGTGCATCGATCTGCGCCCACAGGTCGCGCGTATCGAGTGCTTCGCGGGTGGTGGTGTAGGCCTCGGCGACCTCGGCCGACGTGCGGCCAGTGTCTTCCTGCATGCGCAGCGTGAACGTAGCGCCCATGCGATTGACCATGGAGTTGGTGACGGCTGTGGCGATAATCTCGCGCTTCAGCCGATGATTCTCCATCGCCGCTGCGTATTTGTGCTGCAACGGGATCGGGAAATAACGCACCAGCTCCTTCGACAGGAACGCGTCTTCGGGCACGTCGGAATCAAGCAATCGCTGGAACAGCACCAGCTTGGCGTACGACAGCAACGTCGAAAGTTCCGGACGCGTCAGTCCTTCGCCACGCGCCTTGCGTTCAGCAAGTTCGGCATCGCTCGGCAGGAATTCGATCTGGCGATCAAGCAGGCCTTCGGATTCCAGCGTGCGGATGAAGTGCTGCTTGGAGCCGAGCCGCGACACGCTCATCCGTTCCATCAGGCTGATTGCCTGGTTCTGGCGGTAGTTGTCGTTGAGCACCAGGTCGGCCACTTCGTCGGTCATCGATGCGAGCAATGTATTGCGCGCTTCGACAGTCAACCGGTTGGCCTGCACTTCGCCGTTGAGCAGGATCTTGATGTTGACCTCGTGGTCGGAGGTATCCACGCCTGCGGAATTGTCGATGAAGTCGGTGTTGAGCAACACGTGCGCTTCGCGCGCAGCTTCGACACGGCCGTTCTGGGTGACACCCAGGTTGCCGCCCTCGCCGATCACCTTGCAACGCAGGTCACGGCCATCGACGCGCAACGCGTTGTTGGCGCGATCGCCGACATCGGCATGCGTTTCGAAACTGGCTTTCACGTACGTGCCGATGCCGCCGTTCCACAACAGGTCGACCGGTGCCTTGAGGATCGCATTCATCAACTCGGCTGGACTCAGCGCCTCGACCGTTTCATCGATGCCGAGCGAAACCTTGATTTCTGGCGTCAAGGCAATCGATTTCAACGTGCGCGGAAACACGCCGCCACCGGCACTGATCAACGACTTGTCGTAATCCTCCCAACTGGACCGCGGCAACGCGAACATGCGCTCGCGTTCGATGAGGCTCCTGGCCGCATCCGGATCAGGGTCGAGGAAGATGTGGCGATGATCGAACGCGGCCAGCAGGCGGGTGTGTTTGGACAACAACATGCCATTGCCGAATACGTCGCCCGACATGTCGCCGATTCCGACGACGGTGAAATCCTGCGTCTGGCAATCGCGGTCCATTGCGCGGAAGTGGCGCTTGACCGATTCCCACGCACCTTTCGCGGTGATGCCCATGCCCTTGTGGTCGTACCCGACCGAGCCGCCGGAGGCGAACGCATCGCCCAGCCAGAACTCGTGTCCGGCAGCGATGCCGTTGGCGATGTCCGAGAACGTGGCCGTGCCCTTGTCGGCGGCGACAACCAGATACGGATCATCCGTATCGTGGCGCACGACATTCTGCGGATGCACGACCTCGCCATCGACCAGGTTGTCGGTGATGTCGAGCAGCGCATGGATGAACATCTTGTAGCAAGCCACGCCTTCGGCCATCACCGCATCGCGGTCGCCGCCCACCGGCGCTTTCTTGACGAAGAAACCACCCTTGGCGCCGACCGGGACGATCACCGTGTTCTTGACCATCTGCGCCTTGACCAGGCCGAGCACCTCTGTGCGGAAATCCTCGCGCCGATCGGACCAGCGCAAGCCGCCGCGCGCAACCGGGCCAAACCGCAGGTGGATGCCTTCGACCCGCGGGCTGTAGACGAAAATCTCGCGAAAAGGTTTTGGCTTGGGCAGATCCGGCACCTTGTCCGAATCGAACTTGAAACTGATGTAGTGCGCCGGCTTGCCGTCGTGCAGCTGGTAGTAGTTGGTGCGCAACGTCGCGTCGATGACGCTGATGTAGCTGCGCAGGATGCGGTCTTCGTCCAGGCTGGAGACACGGTCCAGCAATCCCTTCAACGCGCTGCGGGTGCTGTCGACCTGTTGCTCGCGCGGCGCCGAACGCGCATCCAGCACGGACCGCAGGATTTTTTGTGCCGCTTCGTCGCCTGCGAGCGCATGCAGTTGCTGCTGCAGCTGTATTGCGCCTTTCTGGATCTGTTCGGGCGTTTCACTGCCGGTGCAGGGGTCGAATTTCGCTTCGAATAACTCCACCAGCAAGCGCGCCAGCAGCGGATGCTTCGCCAGTGTTTCCCCGACATAGGTTTGCGAGAACGGCACGCCCACCTGCAACAGGTACTTGTTGTAGCCACGCAGCATCGCCACTTGTCGCCAGTCCAGGCCGCCATCAAGGATCAGGCGATTCAAACCGTCGTTCTCGGCATCGCCACGCCAGATGCGCGAGAACGCTTCCTCGAAGGATTCATCCAGTGTGCTGACATCGAGTTCGGCGTTGGCCGCCTCGACTTCGAAGTCCTGGATGTAGACCGGCTGACCGTCGACCTCGATGCGATAGGGATGCTCGGAGATCACCCGCAGCCCCATGTTCTCCATCACCGGCAACACATCCGACAGGGGGATGTCACTGTTCTGACGATATAGCTTGAAACGCAGCGCGCCCTGACCTTCCAGTCGGTCTGCCGCCCGGCACAGGCTCAGGCGCAGGTCGTCGGGACCGCTTAACGCCGCCAACTGCTCGACATCCTTGGCAGCGATGGCCGGCGTGACGTCCTCGATGTAGGCCATCGGCAACGCGCGGCCGTAGTGATTGGCCATGCGCAAACCGTCCTGCTCGCCATGCCTGGCCACGACCTGGTCGCGCAACTCGTCATGCCAGTTACGGACGATATTGCCCAGTTCGACATCGAGTGCGTTGGCATCGAAATCGACCTGTGCACCGGCCTTGGGGCGCGCGATCAGATGCAATTGCGCCAGCGGCGATTCGCCGACCTGGATCGAGGTGTCGATCTGGTCCGCCTTCAAGGCGACCTTGAGCATCTTTTCGATGCGCAGCCGTGCATCGGTATTGAAGCGGTCGCGCGGCACGAAGGCCAGCGCCGAAAAGAAACGGCCGTATGGATCACGGCGCAGGAAAAGTTTGGGGCGCACTCGCTCCTGCAAACCCAGGATGCCAGTCGCGGTTCGATAAAGATCGTCCTCGCTTGACTGGAACAATTCATCGCGTGGCAACATCTCCAGGATGTTCCTCAGCGCCTTGCCACTGTGGCTGCCTGGCACCAAGCCTGACCGCGTCATGACGTGGTCGTAGCGCTGCCGCACCACCGGGATGTCCCACGGCCGATACGCATACGCACTGCTGGTATACAGGCCGAGGAAGCGCTCCTCGCGCACCGGGCGATCGTTCTCGTCGAACGACAATACGCCGATGTAATCCATGTAGCCTGAGCGGTGCACGGAGGAACGCGCATTGGTCTTGGTCAGGATCAATGCCTCGGTTGCGCCGGATTGATGCATTGAATGCGCAGCCAATTGACCGAGCGGACGAGGTGGATGCTTGTCGGTGCCACGCAACAGGCCCAGTCCCGTACCGGGTACCGCACGCAGCACGTCCTCATTGTTTTCAGCGACGACTTCGTATTCGCGATAGCCAAAAAACGTGAAGTGGTTGTTGGCGGCCCAGCGCAGGAAATCCTGCGTCTCCTCGCGGGCGGCGCAGCTGACTGGCATCGGGCGACGCGCCAGCTCCTCCGCGATTTCACTCATGCGGTCGCGCATGCGCTCCCAGTCGCCGACGATGGTGCGTACCTCCTGCAACGCCTTGCGGACACTCGCCTCGATCCGCGCAAAATCCTCGCCCGGCGTTTGCCGGTCGATTTCCAGATACAACAATGATTCCGGGATGCCCTGCCCCGCTGCGATCATTTTGCCGCTGGCATCGCGCTCGATGGCGACGACCGGATGGCCGAGCACATGGATGTTGATCTCGGCTTGCCCCAGCGCCATGCCGACCGAGTCGACCAGGAACGGCATGTCGTCGTTGATCGCCTGCAGCACGGTGTGCTGCGATTGCCACCCGTGTTCGGCGATGGTCGGATTGAACAGTCGCACAAGCACCTCGCCGGGCTGTCGTTGCCGTGCGAGATCGAGCACGCTGTTCGCAAGCGCCGCCCACTCCTGCGGCGTGTGCACCGCATATTCCTCTGGCGAGAGTCGTGCGAAGAACGCATTGACGAAGGGCTCGGCGATGCTGCGATGCTCCGCCGGCAGCGAATCATGCAAGGCGTCGAGGATGGGAGCGAGGGAAACGTCGTGCAGGGAATGGGCAGGCTGGGCGTTCATGCGGGTTCCGTGAACTATCCGTATGGGCAATCCGTGTGGCAGCTGCGGTCAGCGCAGGCCGGTCTCATGGCGTGCAATCACCAGTCGCTGGATCTCGCTGGTGCCTTCGTAGATTTCGGTGATCTTGGCATCGCGGAAGTAACGCTCCAGCGGCATTTCCTTGGAGTAGCCCATGCCGCCGTGTATCTGCACGGCCTGGTGCGTGATCCACATCGCCGCTTCCGACGCAGTGAGTTTGGCGACAGCGGCTTCGGTGGTGAACTCCTGTCCCTGCCCTTTCAGCCATGCCGCGCGAAGCGTCAGCAGCAGCGATGCATCGAGCTTGCACTTCATGTCGGCGATCTTGGCCTGGGTCATCTGGAACGCGCCGATCGGCTGGCCGAACGCCTTGCGCTCCCTGACATACTCAAGCGTCGCCTCGTACGCGGCGCGCGACAGGCCGATCGCCTGCGAGGCGATGCCGATGCGGCCGGCGTCGAGCACGCTCATCGCGATCTTGAAGCCGTGGCCTTCCTGGCCCAGCAACTCGTCCGGTGGCGCGTTGTAATCGGTGAACTCGATCTCGCAAGTGGCCGAAGCACGGATGCCGAGCTTGGGTTCGGTCTTGCCGCGGTGGAAGCCGTCGCGCGCGGTGTCGATCACGAACGCGGAGATGCCGCGTGCGCCCTTGTCCGGATCGGTCATCGCGAACAGTACGATGTACTTGGCAACCGGCCCGGAGGTGATCCAGCTCTTCTTGCCGTTGATGACGAAGCTGCCATCAGCCTGCTTCACCGCGCGACACTTCATAGCGGTGGCATCGGAGCCCGATTGCGGCTCGGTCAGCGCGAACGCGCCGATTTCCACGCCTTCGGCGATCGCGCGCACGTATTTCTGTTTCTGCGCCTCGGTGCCGTGGGTCAGGATGCCGTTGCAGAACAGCGAGTTGTTGACCGACATGATGGTGGAGTGGGCGGCGTCGCCGGCCGCGATTTCGATCATCGCCAGCACGTAGCCAATCGGATCCATCCCGGAGCCGCCATATTCGGCCGGCACCTCGATCCCCATCAATCCGTTCTCGCCGAGCAGCTTGATGTTGTCGAGTGGAAATTCGCCGGTCTGGTCGAAGTGCTCGGCACTGGGCGCGATCTTTTCACGGGCGATGCGCCTGGCGACGTCCTGGATCAATAACTGCTCTTCGGTGTAGCGAAAATCCACGGACGACTCCCGATCTGGCGACTAAGCCATGAATTGTACCGAGACGTCCTCGATAACCCTACCCTCCCACGCCGTGAACCACACCGGTTTGACCTTGAAGTGCACGAGGCGGATACTTATCTCTAAATCGCGATGGAAAGATATTGATGGATCTTGAAGGCTGGTCCACGCATTTCAAGCTGTTTGCGGACGCCACGCGCGTGCGCCTGCTTGCGCTGCTGGAGGGCGAGGAATTGACCGTAGCCGAATTGTCCTCGATCACCCGCCTTGCGCAGCCTCGCGTGTCCACCCACCTTGCAAAATTGAAGGAAGCCGGCCTGGTGCGCGATCGGCGTGCAGGTGTATCGGCTTACTACCGCTTCGATGACAGCTCGCTCGATCCAGCGCAGAGAATCTTGTGGCAGAGCTTGCGCACCGGTAGCGACGATCCTTTGCTGCGCCAGGATGCCGAACGCGTCCCCGCCGTGCTGGCGACGCGCGCCGCCGACCAGAACTGGGCAGACAGCGTGGCCGGCGACATGGAACGCCACTACTCGCCCGGCCGTACGTGGGAAGCCTTGGCGCGTTCCGCATTACCGCTGCTGGAAACCGGCGATGTC
>JAYTAY010000297.1:0-3552 GCA_043737255.1 Luteimonas sp. | reverse complement strand
TGCTGATGCATGGTGACCTGCTCTGCACCGACGACATCGCCTATCAGCAGTTCCGCGCGCAAACCCGCAACCCACAATGGCAAGCGCAATTCCTCGCGCAACCGCTCGCCGCACGGCTCGCATTCGCGCAGCAGGCGCGCGCGGCCAGCACCGCGCACCAGATCGGCCTGCGCAGCGCCGGACAGATGGAAGCCATCACCGATGTGTCGCCGGCAACCGTGAACGAGACATTCGCCCTGTTCGGCATCGACACACTGATCCACGGCCATACCCATCGTCCAAACATGCATACCGAAAACACGGGGACGCGCATCGTGCTGGGTGACTGGTACCAGCAAGGCTCGGTGTTGCGTGCTGACGATGAATGCCACTTCTCGCTGGACACACTGAGCTAATCGCGAAAACGTGGCGCTTTGTTTCACGCCGATGCCTCCTGCGCGGGTCAGCAACGCTCGCTGCTCACCTCACGTCGTCTTCATTTATTCCGGGCTTAGATTCGAGCGAATCTGGTGTTCGCCCGTCTAAAGGAGACAAGGACATGAGCCTCGCCGAACCACGCCGTTACGCCATCCTTTCATTTCTAGGTATCGCTGTCGCGCTGGCACTGACCGGATGCGCAAACGATGGCATGGAGATGTCCGATCCTGGCATGACCGCCTCCGATGGCCCGACTAATCAAGGCCCGGATGTTCCACGCCAGGACGGCAACGCCAACGCGGGGCGTGACGTGTTCCGCTTCGAGACCTTCGGCAACGAAGGCTTCTGGACCGACGCAGTGCGTTTGCCGGCCGGCATGGTCGCGGCCAAGGTGACGCCCCTCAAGGCCCTGGAACTCGGCGTGCAGGTTGATGTGGATGCGCTGGATGATGCGACCAAGCGTGCCATCGCAGAACAGTTGCGCGCAGATCCCAGCGGCCGGACGTCGGTGCTGTTGAACGATCCGGCCACGCTGGTCGCACTGATCAATGCCAACGCCGTGATCGGAATGCCCGTCAAGGACAGCAACGGCGATGGGCGCATGGATGTCGCCAGTGGTGACAAGGTCGGCGCCAGTTGCGCGTTGTGTCATACCGTCACCGACCGGTCGGTGCTCAGCTTGCCCAACGGCGGCTCGATCGGACGACGCCTCGACGGTCTAGCCAATCACACCCTCGATATGGGTGCGATCTTCGCCAGTGCGGCCAACTCGCGCGCGCTGTATCCGGTGCTGCAACTCAGCCTAACTGCCAACAAGGGCAAGACCCTGGGCCGCGCGCCGACCGGACTGACCGAAAACTCGACGGAAAGCGATGTCGATGCTTACCTGTCGAACAAGCAGTTCTATCCCGTCGGCATGTTCGACGACACCTTCGACGGCAACGGCGATCCGATGCACAACACCCCCATGTTCCGCCAGGACCTGGCGGCGCCGTATGGCAGCGATGGTCTGATCACCAGGCTCGATAACTTCAGCAACCTGATCTACACCTCGTTGTTCGACCAGACCATGCTCACGACTCCAGGCGGCCGCAAATTGCTGCATACCCTTGGCGGAGCGGCCGGGGACGAGATTGCCGACGACTACGTCAAGATCCTCAGGGCAACCAACGTCACGGGATATCCCTACATCACCGCGGCCCCGCATCCGAATCCGGGCACTGAGGATGCCTTCCTGGGTGTACGCGTCGACAACACCAAACTGATCGACTTGAATGCCTATTTCGTCAGCCTGCAGGCACCGCAGGGTGCGAACGTCGACAGGCGGACAGCCAGCCGCGGCCGAGAGGTGTTCCGTACGGCTGGGTGCACCGGTTGCCACAACGTCGACCAAGGCAAACGCGTACCGTCGTTCATCCTACCGATGGCGCGAATTTTTCCCGGTGACGCACCGGTCACGCTGGCGCAGCGCATGCCGCCGCTGAATCCGGTCGTGGATACGCCGGGTTCGTTCTTCGACGACAAGATGGCGGTGGTCAACGCCAGCGTGCGTGGCGAGGTCCGTGGCAACGCGATGCCTATGCTGCTCGATCTCGCGCGCAAGCCGAAGTTCCTGCATGACGATACCGTCTCCAGCCTGGATGACCTGCTCAATGCCAGGCGCGGGGCGACGGCGCCGCATCCGTTCTACCTGCAGGACAGCCAACGTGCGGAAGTGATCGAGTACTTGCGCGGCCTCGACACCAGCAGCAGATGAAGACTGGCTGATTGCAGGCAACCACTTCGGTTACGGCAACAACGCCTGCAACTGTTGCAGTTCGACCGCACTGAAGCCCGCTGCAAGGCGGGCTTCGTCGTTGAACGGTCCACGCAACGAGCCGCGCGCGTACTCCGTCAGCAATGTGGCGAAAGTTGCCTCCGAATCGAGTCCACGCTGCGCGCAAAACCAGCGGAACCAACGCGAACCGGCCGCGACATGCGCGACTTCCTCGCGCAGGATGATCTCGAGGATGTCGGCGGTGGCATCGTCGCCGAGTTTTCGCAGTTTGACGATCATGCCCGGCGTGACATCGAGTCCACGCGCCTCCAGCACGCGCGGCACCAGCGCCATCCGCGTCATCCCATCGTGCGCGGTCCGCTCGGCCATTTCCCACAAGCCGTTGTGTGCATCGAAATCGCCATAGTCGTAGCCCAGTTGCTGCAGACGTTCGCGCAGCATGACGAAGTGACGGGCTTCGTCATCGGCGATTGATATCCAGTCGGCGTAATACCCGGATGGCAAATCGCGAAAGCGATACACCGCGTCCCAGGCAAGGTCGATGGCATTGAATTCGATATGCGCGATGGAGTGTACAAAGGCGGCGCGGCCTTCGTTGCTGCCGAAGCCGCGTTGTGGCAGTTGGCGCGGCGGTACGAGCATCGGTCGCGCTGGTCGGCCCGGCATGCGGATTGGCTCGGGTGGTGGCGCGTTGTCTGGAATCGTCAAATCACCGCGCGCGAAGGCCTTCGCAGTGGTGAGGGTATGTACGATCTTGTCGTCCGGCATCGCTGCATCCAGACAATCACGCACTGCGCTGAACAACGATCGTGTCATCCCGCTTGTTCGCAGCGCATTCTGAGCAACATGATCCAATTCTCACCGAAACCAGAGCGGGATATGTAGGAGCGCCCCATGGGGCGCCCTACAAACGGCACAGGAATCATCGACAGGAAACCTATGAAGCCACCCGCCGCTTCCTCTTGGCCTCATCCGAACGCAACTGCTGGATCCGCTCGAAATACCCCGGCTCGATGCCAGTCACGTATTCGCCACTGAAACAGGAACTGTCGAACTTTCGTCCCGGATGCTTCGGCCCAGCCACCGCACTCTCCAGATCGGCAAGATCCTGGTAGATCAACCAGTCGCAGCCCAGGAACCGTTCGATTTCGGCTTCGGTGCGGCCATGCGCAACCAGTTCATCAACCGAAGGCATATCGATGCCATAGATGTTGGGATAGCGCACCGGCGGCGCCGCCGAAGCCAGATATACCTTGCGCGCGCCGGCGTCGCGCGCCATCTGCACGATCTGCTGCGAGGTGGTGCCGCGAACGATGGAATCGTCGACCAGCAGCACCACGCGATTGCGGAATTCCAGC
>JAYTAY010000296.1:0-3555 GCA_043737255.1 Luteimonas sp. | reverse complement strand
CATCGCGGCGGGCGAGCTAGGCAAGGCGGAACCGGTGGCGGTCAAGGTGGTCGAAGGCCTGGATTTCGCGAACGGCATCGCCTTCGATACGGCACGCGGGCGGCTGTACGTGGCGGAGATCCTCGCGAGCCGGATCCTGAGCTTTCGTGTCGATCCCGGCACCGGGGCGCTAAGCGATCGGCGCGTGCTCGCTAAAATCCCGACGCCCGACAACCTCGAGCTGGACAGCGCTGGCGACCTGTTGGCCGTCAGCCCGTTTGCCAACGCCGTGTTCGCTATCGATCCAGACACCGGCGCGGCGCGCAAGGTGTTCGACCCCACGCCGGTCGAAAGCGCAGGCATCGTGGCGGAAACGCAGTGGCGGCTAGCGGCAGGCGAAAACCCAGCCTACCCCTGCTGGCCCCATCGATGTAGGGGCGATGCCGGGTCTGTTGACCGGCGTGATATTCCCGCCCGACGACGGGCCGATCTACATCTCCAACCTCGGCAACGCGCTGGGTGTCAGTTTCAGTAAACTCGCGGTGAAAAATAATCTGCTTGGACGCGCCAATCACGTCCAAACAAACGCCATACCGACGCTTGCGCCACCTCTGGCTACCGCGCAGACTACCCAAAAATGGCGTTTGAATTTCCTGTACTTCTCGCGCAGCATGATCGTGCCAGCGTTATGTAGAAGTTGGAACCGCGAAGACCCGCTTCGCTGGTGCCGCCGGCGGATCATGGGCGTTGGGTGCTGAAGCCAACTAAGGAAGCCAGAAATGCAACATATTCAACGTGGCACTGGCCGCAAGCTGCTTCTCGTCCACGGCCTGGGCGGAAGTTGGCGGTCATGGAGCACCATTCTGGATGCGCTGAGCATCGATCGAACCGTCATCGCGGTTGACCTGCCAGGACATGGCGCCTCGCCGGTTGAGCATGACAGCGGAACGTTTGCCGGTTTGGTGGGAAGCGTCGAGCGCTTCATCGCAGAGAATGATCTGGTGGGGATCGATCTCGTCGGCAGTTCGATGGGCGCGCGCATCGTGCTCGAACTTGCGCGACGCGGCAACGTGGGAAATGTTGTCGCGCTTGATCCGGGCGGCTTCTGGCGGGGGTGGGAGCGAACCTTTTTCAGGACCACGATCGGAATTTCTGGACGACTGCTGAGGGCAATCCGGCCTGGCCTGCCAATGCTGAGCCGGAACGTGGCCACGCGCACCGCACTGCTGGCGCAGCTCTCCTCGCACCCTTGGGCGCTCGACCCTGAGGTAGTCGAAACTGAGTTGACGAGCCTGAGTACCACCTCGACATTCGACGCCCTGGTCCGCGATCTTGCCACCGGTCCGGAGCAGGCCGGTCCTGCCGCCGACCCGGCTCGGCGAATTGTGATTGGATGGGGCCGGCATGACCGTCTGTGCCTTCCCAGGCAGGCGGCGCGGGCCCAGTTGGCCTTTCCTTCCGCCGTCCTACATTGGTTCGAAGCCAGCGGTCACTTCCCTATGTGGGATATGCCGGAGGAGACGGCCGCCATCATCCTTGCCGCAACGCGATGACGTTTTTCGTTATGACGGGTGGTCGGCACCGTCGGCGTGCTGCGCGGGTCAAAAACCGGGTCAGGTTCACTTAATCAACCGCGTGCATTGCGCGGTTGTTGTGCCGGTCGCACGCTCGTGAAGCGCTGGGTCCTAACCTCCACCATCGGCTGGACCGAAGAACGGGTCAGATTCACTAATCCCGGATCCAAAACCCGGTTTGGAGGGCACTTTGCACGTGATGTGCGCGGTCTGCGTTCCCTGGCCGACTGATCTTCAGCTTGCTGGCGCGGCCAATTTGGCCTTCGATCATTTCTCGGAAATGGCTGGTTCCGTCGGCGTGCTGGCGTGTCAGGTGTTCGCGGATGGCGTGGAGATACATTGGATCGATGTGCTCCATGCCCAACGCGCGATAGACGGCGAGTCGCTGCTCCGGCTCGGCTTAGCCTCCGCTAGTTTGGCGTTTCCGCTTGCACGCGCTTGGCCGGTGGCGCGGCCGCGCCTTTGAACGCCGCACCGCCAATATCCGATGCGCTCCAGCCGCGATCAAGATCGACGCCGGTGGTATGCCAGTCGTGCGCATCGATGCGAAGCGGGCCACGCACGCGCTCGTGGAAACGCACGGGCAACAGGTACGCGCCGACTTTTCGATATTCAAGAAAGGTGGTGTCGACATGTGCGCCCTGGGTGGTCTTGAAGCCATTCAAGGTCATGTGAACGCGGAACAGCCGAGAAGTCTGCGGATCAATCCACAGCACCACCTGGTCACGCGCGGATTCGCCGAAGCCGGGTTCAACGGTCGCCAACAGGCGTCGATAGTTGCGGCCGTTCTCGCGCTGGTCAGCCAGTCGCGTCATCGCGGTGGCCCGCTGTTTGAAGAAGCTGGGTCCGAAATGGAACATTTGAAACGCGTCGTTGGTCATCGCGGTCGCGCGGATCTTGACTGGATCGCTCTCGCGCGTTCCGTTGTAGTAGACGCTGATGCCAGCCGGCGTTCGCACCACCTGTTTGCTGCCAAGCGGTCCCTGATGGTGTACAGAATAGAGGCCGTCGCGCGGGCGATATCGCTCCTCGGAGGTGACCCGGAATCCGGCATCGCTGACAATCGGCTGGATGCGCTGGATCAGTTTGTACCAATGGCCGTCGCTCGAAAGGTTGATATCGCCTGGATAGTCGCGCAGATCGCCGCCGTGCGCGTCCATACAACGGGCGAAAATCGCGGCAGCGTCCAGACCGTCAGCGTAGCCCGCATCCGAGGGGGCCTGCGGAAACGAGACACAGCCGCCGAGTAGCGCAACAAGGGCAAGAATCAGCGTAAGCAATGGTCGACGCAGCATGAGCGTGCCCTCGGTGATGAAGCTTTAGGGTAGCGCAGTGTGCGCTTTCAGCATTTTTTCAACCAAACAACCCGGGCCAGAATCCGAGGTTCCCCACCAATTTTTGATATCCATCAACAGGTTGCGTTCGGAATCAACTAACAGTGCGCGCATTACTTGGTCTTTCCCCTGGATTACGAATCCAGAGAAGGCTAAAGCATGCGCGCGACCGCAAGTATTGCAAATGTGTTTGAGCGCTTGCACTTGGATCGATGCATGTGCTGCGCAGCCGCGTGCTGATGCGCCTGTTAAGGCCACGATACGAGGGCGCCGATTGACGTTGATCGACTTGGCTCGGTAGAGGTGTAAGTCCTGCTTGGCGCGTTGGCGGCGTTTGCGACATCGCTGGTCGGCATAGCGTGCGAAGCGAGCAGGATCGATCAGCGGTTGACGCCGTTCCGATAAAAACGACGCTTCTACTCGGTCATGCGCCTCGAGCAAGAAGCGTTGGTGCGAAGATCGCTGCACGTTGCACTTGATCGACTCTTGGAACCAATACGACGTTCCGCGCCAACACTTTCCCATCAACTCAATGCGCAGGGACGAAAACGTCGCGAAACCTCAGACTTTGACACCCTGGCCCGGGTTTCGCTTGACGGTATGAGACCGTAAACTGCGCCGCACACTGCACAAAAAGCGGCTTTGGAATTCTTGCCCTTAACCGGACG
>JAYTAY010000295.1:0-8232 GCA_043737255.1 Luteimonas sp. | reverse complement strand
GAGTCGGAGTCGCGCTGCGCCACGCATCAGCCGGGACCAATGCGCATCCCACCACGGAACATCACCGCGATGGACACGCATGGTTTCGAACAGGCCATCGCCATACGCCAGCCCACGGTTATCGGCGGGAAGCGAATCGGTTTGCGTATTGCCGGAAAAAAAAAGCGCGGTCATTGCTCGACTCCAAGCGCCTTCAGCATGCCGCGGGCCTTTGCGCGTGTCTCGTCGAGTTCACGCTGCGGATCCGAATCAGCGACGATGCCCGCGCCGGTACGAAAGCGCAGCGTCTTCC
Source organism: Luteimonas sp. (assembly GCA_043737255.1). Taxonomy (GTDB): domain Bacteria; phylum Pseudomonadota; class Gammaproteobacteria; order Xanthomonadales; family Xanthomonadaceae; genus JALYOU01. Next base: position 7,940 of record JAYTAY010000295.1, on the reverse strand, counting down.
CCTCGATTTCTGCGCTGCGGATCAGGATGTTGAGATCGAGATCGCCATCGCGATTGAGCCAACCCATTGCACCGGTGTAGGCACCTCGGCCGACACCTTCCAGTTCGGCAATGATCTGCATGCAGCGCACCTTCGGGCAGCCGGTGATGGTGCCGCCCGGAAACACCGCGCGAATCACCGCGCCTGGGGTTACATCGGCACGCAGGCGGCCGCGCACGTTGCTGACGATATGGTGCACGTGCGCATAGCTTTCGACGGTCATCAGTTCATCGACCTCCACGCTGCCAGCGACGCAGACGCGGCCGAGATCGTTGCGTTCGAGGTCGATCAGCATGACGTGCTCCGCCCGCTCCTTCGGATGGCCGACCAGTTCGCGGATGTGCGCCGCATCGTCGTCACCTGCGAAACGTGGGCGGGTGCCGGCGATCGGACGCGTTTCGACGACATCGCCACGCACCGACACCAGGCGTTCCGGCGATGCGCTGGCGACCGCCCAACCGTCGCCTGCGAACAAACCTGAAAACGGGGCTGGATTCGCTTCGCGCAACCGCGCATGCAGCGATGCCGGCTCTATATTTGCATCGAAACCCGCGCGCCAGCCACGCGACAGGTTGACCTGGAACACATCGCCCGCGGCGAGATATTCGAGAATGCGATCAAGGCCGTCAGTGAAAAGTTCAGAGTCGTCTTCTTCAAGCGTTTGCGGCGGCTGCCATGCCGGCAATGCATTCAAACGTGCTGCAGCGGCGATGTCGGCAATGATGCTGTCGAGCATCGCTGCATGCCCGGTTTCCGCAATGGCGATGCACCTCCCCGTCGCGTGATCGCGGAGCACTGCCGCCGGACAACGCAACGCCAGCGCCATTGGCAGCGATCCTCGCGTTGCTGGCAATTGCAGGATCGGCTCGATTTGCGCGGCTAGTTCGTAAGCGAAGAACAGCGCCCAACCGCCACGGAATGGCCAACGCGGTTCGTCGCGAGCAACTTTTTGCTGTTTCCATTCGGCATCGAGCGCAGACAGGAAATCGTCATCAGCGATGGAGCCATCGTGACGCAGCACGGTGCGGCCGGCATCGAGCGACAACGATTCACCGTTTGTCGCCAACAGCAAATCCCAACGGCCTTGTGCAGTGCCGTGCGCTGCGGATTCGAGCAGCAGCGGGTAGCGTTCCGGTGCAACCCGATGCAGCGCGAGAAGATCGAGATCGGCGGAGAGAGCGCGGGTGACTAGCACGCTTTACACACCGTCATTCCTGCGAAAAGCGGAGGTGCCTGACAACAGCGAAGCTGGTCAACCCAGCGGCTTCGGCTCTTGGCCCAGCAAGCAGCAAACGAAGTGCACGGAGCCATAAAGATGTTGGTTACTGACGTGGACGCAAGTCGCTGGGTTGACCAGCTTCGCTGTTGTAGGGCACCTCCGCTTTCGCGGGAATGACAGCCTGAAGAAATCAAACTCGCCTGAACACCAGCGTGCCATTGGTCCCGCCGAACCCGAACGAGTTCGACATCGCGACATCGATCTGCCGTTCCCGTGCGACATGTGGCACGTAATCCAGATCACAGCCCTCAGATGGGTTGTCGAGATTGATCGTCGGCGGAATGATGCCGGCGTGCAAAGCCATCGCCGAAAACACCGCTTCCACGCCACCCGCCGCGCCGAGCAGATGCCCGGTCATCGATTTCGTGGAACTGACCATCGTTTTCATTGCGTGCTCGCCGAGTGCGGCCTTGACCGCCATCGTTTCGGCGAGATCGCCCGCTGGCGTCGAAGTGCCGTGCGCGTTGATGTAACCGATCTGGTCGGGATTGATGCCAGCATCCTTGATCGCGTTACGCATGCAGCGCGCGGCGCCTTCGCCATTCTCGCTCGGCGCAGTCATGTGATACGCGTCGCCGCTCATGCCGAAGCCCGCGAGTTCGCAATAGATGCGTGCGCCTCGCGCCTTCGCGCGCTCGTACTCCTCGATGACGACGATACCGGCGCCATCACCCATGACGAAGCCATCGCGATCGCGATCCCAAGGGCGCGAAGCCTGTTCCGGCGCATCGTTGCGCGTGGACAACGCCTTCATCGCACAGAAACCGCCCACCGCTGTCGGTGTGGTCGCGAATTCGGAACCACCGGCCACCATCGCATCCGCCTCGCCGTACTGGATCATGCGCATCGCCAGGCCGATGTTGTGCGTGGCGGTGGTGCAGGCAGACACTGCGGCGATATTCGGGCCTTTGGCACCGGTGATGATCGACAGGTTGCCGGCGATCATGTTGATGATCGTGCTCGGGACATAAAACGGCGAAATCTTGCGTGGACCGCCCTCCGCAAGTTTGCGCGTGGTCTCCTCGATGCCGCTAATGCCACCGATGCCTGCGCCGACGGCAATGCCGATGCGCTCGGCATCTTCACCCGTGATCTCCAGCCCAGCATCGCGGATCGCCATCAGACCGGCGGCGACTCCGTAGTGCACGAACGGGTCCATCTTCTTGATGTCTTTCGGGCTGATGAAGGCGCCGACGTCGAAGTTCTTGACTTCACCGGCAATGCGCGTCGGAAACGCGGAGGCATCGAAGTGGGTGATCGGACCGATGCCCGAACGGCCATTGATGATGCCGTCCCAGCTTGATACCAGGTCGTTGCCAAGTGGCGACACGATCCCGAGACCGGTGATGACGACTCGACGTTTGCTCATGGCGACCTCCTGCCCATTTCTTGCGCGTGCCGTGAGGCAGCGGATGCAACTCCGAAATGCACAGGGCCGCGAATGCGGCCCCGGCGGTCCTGACTGTCATCAACGCATCGAACATAGGATCGATGCGCTGGTTTCCCGCAAGAGGACCGACGACACATGGCCGGACTCCTGTCGTCGATGGACATCAAACTTTTGACATCAGGCCTTGACGTGCGTCTTCACGTAGTCGATGGCCTGCTGCACCGAAGTGATCTTCTCGGCTTCTTCGTCCGGAATCTCGCACTCGAATTCTTCTTCGAGCGCCATCACCAGTTCGACGGTGTCGAGCGAGTCGGCGCCGAGATCGTCGACAAATGATGCGCTGTTGGTGACTTCTTCTTCCTTGACGCCCAGTTGTTCGACGACGATTTTCTTGACGCGTTCTTCGATGCTGCTCATTGGTTTTTGGCTCCGGGGAGGCTGTTTCGGTGGGTAGTGTAAGGGAAAGCCGGGCGTCCGTCGCATGACGGATAACGCCCTTCCGATTCAAGGGTTTATCGGTTGCGTTGAACCCGTCATGGCATGTACATGCCGCCATTGACGTGCAGGGTTTCGCCGGTGATGTACGCCGCCGCTGGACCTGCGAGGAAGGCCACCGCGCGTGCGATATCCGCAGGCTCGCCCAGGCGCCCGAGCGCAATCTGCCCGATCAACGCCTGCCTGGCGTCTTCCGGCAAGTCCTTGGTCATGTCGGTCGCGATGAAACCGGGCGCGACCACGTTGACGGTGACGCCACGCGACCCGATTTCCCGCGCCAGCGATTTGCTGAACGCAATGATCCCGGCCTTGGCCGCGGCGTAATTGGACTGCCCGGCGTTGCCGGTGACGCCGATCACCGAGGCGATATTGATGATGCGTCCTTTGCGCGCCTTCATCATGCTGCGCATCACCGCTTTGCATGTGCGGTAGACGCTGGTGAGGTTGGTATCGAGGATCGCTTGCCAATCCTCGTCCTTCATCCGCATCAGCAGATTGTCGCGGGTGATGCCGGCGTTGTTGACCAGGATCGAGATCGGGCCGAATTCCTTGCCGATGGCGTCTATCAGCGCATCGACGGATGCACCGTCGGTAACGTTCAGCAGTCTGCCGTGACCGTTGTGCGCGGCAAGACGCTGGCCGATGGCCTGCGCGCCGGATTCGGTGGTCGCGGTGCCGACGACGGTCGCGCCGAGCGACGCGAGTTCATCCGCGATCGCTGCGCCGATGCCACGACTGGCACCGGTGACCAGTGCGATCTCGCCTTTCAATGTCTGGATCATGGGCCTTTCCTCAAAAACTTTGTCACGAATTACGCGGAAGAACACGGATGCGGCAATTCATGTCAAAGGTTCTTTCCGCGTTCGTCCGCGTAATCCGCGGCTAACTGTTTTTCCACCCAGCCAGGGCAGTCTCGAATTCGTCCGCCGCGCCAAGCGGACGGGCGTCGATGTTCTTGTCGATGCGCTTGATCAGTCCGGTCAGCACCTTGCCCGGGCCGCACTCGCCGATCCGCATCACACCGCGCGCCGCCAATGCCTGCACGCAACTGGTCCATTGAACGGGGAGGTACAACTGACGCACCAGTGCATCGCGGATGGATTGCGCGCCCTCGTGGACTTCGGCATCGACGTTCTGGATTACCGGAATGGAGGGTTCGTTCCAGTGGATATCGTTCATCGCAGCGGACAGGCGATTGGCGGCTTCGCGCATCAACGGTGTGTGCGACGGCACGCTGACGGCAAGCTTCACGGTCTTGCGCACGCCGCGGTCGGCCAGCACCGCCAGCGCGCGATCGACGGCGGCGGCATGGCCGCCGATGACGACTTGGCCGGGCGAATTGAAATTGGCAGGCACGACCACGTCATTCGTTGAAACTTCCTCGCAGATTTGCAATACCAGAGCATCTTCGGCGCCTAGCACCGCAGCCATCGCACCAGTGCCGGCCGGGGCTGCTTCCTGCATCAACTGGCCGCGCAAACGCACCAGCCTTGCGCCGTCGTGCAAGCTCAACGCACCCGCTGCAACCAGCGCGCTGTACTCCCCCAGGCTATGGCCCGCGAACACCGCCGGCTGTGGGCCGCCGAGGTGCTGCCACGCGCGCCACACGGCAACGCCGGCGGCGAGCAAGACAGGCTGTGTGAATTCCGTGCGATTGAGTTGCTCTTCGGGACCGTGCTGCGACAGCAACCACAAGTCGGCGCCAGCGCCTTCGGACGCTTCGGCGAATGTGTCGCGAAGGGATGCATGCGCCTCGGCCAACTCGGCCAGCATGCCGAGCGATTGCGAGCCTTGTCCGGGGAACACGAAAGCGAGTTGGGGATCGGTCACGCGGTGGTCCGACAGGAATGCGGACGAAGATGATACGGGCGCAAGCTTGGCAATGTCTGTACGACGCCGTATGTCGCCGCTCTACAGCTCGCGCAATGTTAATAGCGCAGTAGCGCGCTGCCCCAGGTGAAGCCGCCGCCAAAGGCTTCCAGCAGCAGCAGTTGTCCGCGTTGCACCCGGCCCGAGCGCACCGCTTCATCCAGCGCCAGCGGTACCGAACCCGATGATGTGTTGCCGTGTTTGTCGACGGTGACGATGACGCGCTCCATCGGCATGTCCAGACGCTTTGCGGTGGCCTCGATGATGCGCAGGTTGGCCTGGTGTGGAATCAACCAGTCGATATCGTGGCGGTCAAGACCATTGGCTTCGAGGGTTTCCTCGACCACGGAATCCAGCGCTTTCACTGCATGTTTGAAGACTTCATTGCCGGTCATGAGTACTTTCACACCCGCATTGGGCTCGTCAGCCTTGAACCCCACGGACACGCCGACGGGATTCCACAGCAATTCCTTCTTGCCGCCGTCGGCGTGCAGGTGCGTGCTGAGGATGCCGGTTTCCCGATCGGCCTTGAGCACGACCGCGCCGGCGCCATCACCGAACAGGACGCAGGTGCCGCGATCGCTCCAGTCGAGCATTCTCGTCAGCGTTTCTGCGCCGACCACGAGTGCGGTTTTCGCCGCGCCGGAGCGGATGAACTTGTCGGCGACGGTCAACGCGAACACGAACCCGGAACACGCGGCGTTGACGTCGAACGCGGCGCAGCCGTTGGCGCCGAGGCGGTGCTGCAGCAGGCAGGCGGTGGACGGGAAGATCAGGTCCGGCGTGGTGGTGCCGAGCACGATCAGGTCGAGCTCCTGCGGCGCAACGCCTGCCGCTTCGAGCGCGCGTATCGATGCGTGATAGGCCAGATCGCTGGTGGTCTCGTCTTCTGCGGCGACATGGCGCTCGCGGATGCCGGTGCGCGCGACAATCCACTCGTCGCTGGTATCGACGAACTTGCACAGATCGTCGTTAGTCAGCACCTTCTCGGGCAGATAGCTGCCGGTACCGGCGATTCGCGCATAAATGCGCCCGTTGAGGCCCGAATCGCTCATGCAGTAGGTCCGATGTGACGAATCCGACAGCCCACGTTACCTATCCCCTGCGGGAACGTCGTTGCGGGCACGCGACGGAAAGCCGGGCAATCAATCTTCTTCGACGACCTGGGTCTTGGTCAGGATGACCTTGCGACCGCGGTAGTAGCCATCCTTGGTGATGTGGTGACGCAGATGCGTCTCACCGCTCACCGGGTCGGTAGCCAACTGCTTGGTGGGCAACGCGTCGTGGGCACGACGCTGGCCGCGGCGCGACGGGGTAACGCGGGATTTCTGGACTGCCATGGGATTACTCCAAACTCAATCTTTCAATTCGATGTGCGTCATTTCGACGTATGTTTCAACGCCGCCAACGCCGCGAACGGATTGGCTTGCGCTTCCTCATCCTTGTCTACCGGCCAGTCGCGCTCCATTGCGTCCGTGCCCGGCATCACCGCCACAACCGGCACGGCCAGAATCAATTCGTCCTCGATCATTTCCGCCGGATGCAACATGCCGTCGTCGGGCATCAGCAGCGGCTCGTAACCTTCGGGTAACCCGGTCTCTTCCGCTTCCTCGCGGATCAGGCCAAGTCGTTGCACGATGCGCACCGGATGCAAAAATCGTTGCAGGCTGCGCTGGCATTCCAGCGGCAAGTCGGCATTGATCTGCAGTTCGGCATAAGGGATCTGCAACGAATCGCGATCGAACTCGATCACGAACCGCACATCACCTTCCGTATCGAACAAACTGTCTTGCAAGCGCGTCATCGACGCCAACGGCAAACGGCCTTCAAAACCACGCCGGGCCGTCACCATGCGCCAAGCGTCCAGCACTTCAGGCAAGTTCGCGGACATAAGCGGCGGGATGTTAGGCCCCGGGGCCGCTTCTGTCAAACCGAAACCCTTGCTGCGACAGGGAATTTGCCCTTGGCTTGGGGCAGCAGGCAGACTGCGTTTTCCTTAACCGTGGTCCAGCCGCGTGACTGCTACCCACATTTTCCTGTTGATCATGGCGATCGCCATTGTTGCCGCCCTGCTGGTGCGGCGTCGCAGCCAAAGCCGCCAGCATGCTGTCAGCGGCGTGTTGGACGCCGCCGATGCGCTTGAGGAGCGCCTGCGCACGGCCCGGGCCGAAATTGAAGCGGTCGCAGGCAGCGATGCCGACCCGGTCCGCGATGCCCTGCGCGAAATGCTGCGGCAACGGCTGTGGCTCAAGGAGCATGCGGGGACGGCCACGATGGAAGAACTGGCTGTCGTCAAACGTTCGTTAGACGCGGCAAGGTTGAGAATTGACCAACAGCTCGAACAGATCGAACGCGCCCGCACGGCGATGTTTTGATTGACAAGAACGGATCGATATCGATGTCGCGGCTGATCCTGGCGTCGACCTCGCCGTACCGGCGTGAGCTCCTGCTGCGCCTGCGGCTGCCATTCGAGGTGATGCATCCGGACGTTGACGAATCCGCGCAGCCGGACGAATCCCCGGCCGCGTTGTCACAACGACTGGCGATCTCGAAGGCGATGGCGATTTCGACACAGGAATCCGATGCATGGGTCATTGGCTCGGACCAGGTTTCTGAATTTGATGGCGTCACTTTGGGAAAACCCGGGCATCGTGACGCGGCGACGGCACAGTTGCGCGCCATGTCTGGCCGTGAGGTGCGCTTCCTGACCGCGGTCTGCGTTGCACGTGGCGATGACCGGTTCGAGGCGCTGGATTCCACCACCGTGCGCTTCCGTTCACTGACCGCCGGTGAGATCGCGCGTTACGTCGATGCCGAGCAACCGTTTGATTGTGCCGGCAGCTTCAAATCCGAAGGCTTGGGCATCAC
>JAYTAY010000294.1:0-8240 GCA_043737255.1 Luteimonas sp. | reverse complement strand
GGAGTCGGGAATGGAGAATCGCGAGTCGCATCGGCGCGAGACCGTGATCCATGCTGAAGGACTGGGCAAGACCTACGCGGAAGGCACGCTGCGCACGCATGTGTTCGATGGCCTCGATCTGCTGGTGCATGCGGGCGAGACGGTGGCCATTGTCGGCGCTTCGGGCGCGGGCAAGAGCACGTTGCTGCATCTTCTCGGTGGACTGGACACGGCGACCGCGGGTGAGGTCTTCGTCACCGGCCAACAGATGTCGAAGCTCTCCGACGCGGCGCGTGGGTTGTTACGCAACCGTGCACTCGGTTTCGTCTATCAGTTCCATCATTTGTTGCCGGAATTCACGGCGCTGGAAAATGTCATGTTGCCGGTGATGCTCGGTGGTACATCGGCATCGGATGCATCGCTGCGTGCGACGCAGTTACTGGAGTCGGTCGGTCTCGGCCATCGCCTCGAACACAAACCCGGCGAGTTGTCCGGCGGCGAGCGCCAGCGCGCCGCCGTGGCGCGCGCACTCGTCAACAAGCCGGCTTGCGTGCTCGGCGATGAGCCCACCGGAAACCTTGACGAACGCACGGCTGAAAACGTGTTCGAGTTGATGCTGGAATTGAATCGCGCCGAGAAGACCAGCCTGGTGCTGGTGACGCATGATCGAGGATTGGCGCGTCGGCTTGATCGCGTGCTGGAATTGCACGAAGGCAAGCTCAGGGAACTGTCCGCTGCCGAGGTTTGATCGGAGATCGTCGCCAGGCTGTTGCCATTGTAGGAGCGGCTTCAGCCGCGAGGCCTGTGACGCTGATCGTGCAGGTTTGATCCTGCAATCCGAGTGTCGCGGCTGAAGCCGCTCGTACAAAAAAGGCAATGCTCAACCTCTCGTTTTGTAGAGAGGCGCTTGCTTCGCTGCTTTAGCCCTCCCCTTCAAGGGGAGGGTTGGGGTGGGGAAGGTGTTGAAGTTCGCGCTGACGCCGGGATCAGGAACAACACCATCCCCATCCGGCTTTTCTCTTGAAGGGGAAGGAGACAAGCTAAAGCAGCGAAGCAAGTGCCGCTCTGCAAAACGGGTGGCTGCTTTCCACGATGACCTGCTGGATTCGGAACTTTCCTACAGCCGAAGCGGCTGCTGGCTGATGAAGTGTTTTCGACAGGGCAGGGATAGTCGCCTCAGGCCGCGTCGTTGCGCCGGCGTGCAACGAGGCGTGACATGGGTAATGCGGGTGCGACGCCCCCTTTCGGAATCGCTGCTGCGCTGGCATCGATTGCTGGCATCGGCGCATGCCTGCTGCTACCAGGATTGCTGCCGTGGCTGCTGCTGGTTGTGCTGTTCGCGGTTGGGTTCGGATGTTGGTTGCGAGTGGATCGCCTGCGCGTTCTCGGCGCGATGCTTTGCGGATTCGGGCTTGCCGGTCTGCATGCCAGTGCGACATTGGCCGCGCAACTTCCGACAGCAATGGAGCATAGCGAGGTCATCGTCGAAGGACGCATCGTCGAGTTGCCGCAAAGCGAGCCGCGCCGCACGCGCTTCCGCTTCCGTGTTGACCGCTCTTCCTCGCAACCCGCGGCCCTGCGCGGCAAGCTGCTGCAACTGGCGTGGTATGACCAGAATCCTGCTGTCCGCGATCTGCAGGCCGGAACGCGTTGGCGATTGACGCTGAAATTGCGTGCGCCGCGCGGCTTGCGCAATCCCGGAGGGTTCGACAGCGAGAAATACGCGTTGGCGCAACGTGTGGCCGCAACGGGCTATGTGCGTGACACGTCGTTGGCGCGCCATCTCTCGGCGCCGCGCGGCATCGATGCGTGGCGTGATGCGATGTCGCAACGCATCGCCAGCAGCATTCCGCAGGCTTCTTCGCGATTCATCCGCGCCCTGGCGCTGGGCGACACGCGCGATCTGGACGATACAGACTGGGAGATCCTGCGCGCCACCGGGCTGACCCATCTGATCGCCATCTCGGGCTTCCATGTCGGCCTGGTGGCCGGCTTCTTCGCCTTGCTGGCATCGGCACTGTGGCGACTGGTTCCCTCGTTGGCGCGTCGCCTGCCAAGACCGCACGCCTCCGCGATGGCGGCACTGATCGGCGCCAGTGGTTACGCGGCCGTTGCCGGATTCGCGTTGCCGACCGTGCGCACGGTGCTGATGATTGCAGTGATCGTGGTCGCACGATTGTGGCGTCGGCCGCAGCGGGCTTCGGAATCGCTGGCGCTTGCCGCAATCGTGTTGCTTGTCATCGATCCGCTTGCGCTGCTGGCGCCGGGTTTCTGGTTGAGCTTCGTCGGTGTCGGCTGGCTGTTGTGGTGTCTTCCGCATGGTTCGCAGAACGTGTTGAAGGATTTCCTCAGCGCGCAAGGCGTCGCGACACTCGGTCTGCTGCCGCTGACGGTGGTGCTGTTCGGACAGGCGTCGCTGGCCGGACCGCTCGCCAATCTGGTGGCGGTACCGTGGTGGAGCCTGGTCGTCGTGCCGTTGTCGTTGATCGGCACTTCGCTTGATGCGTTGCATGTGGGGTGGGGCGGGTGGAGTTGGCAGCTGGCCGCGCAGGCGTTCGACCTGACGTGGCCGCTGTTCGACCGGCTCGGCAGCAGTGGCATCGCGTTGTGGTGGCTGCCGGAAGCACGCCGGTTTGCGCTGCCGCTGGCCTTGCTCGGCACGTTCTGGCTGCTGTTGCCGCGCGGCGTGCCGGGCAAACCGTTGGCGATGTTGTTGTGGCTGCCGTTGCTGTGGCCGCAACGCGACTTGCCGAAGCGCGGCGAGGTTGAGATTGTCGTGATCGATGTCGGGCAGGGACTCTCGGTACTTGTACGCACCACGACCCATGCACTGCTGTACGACATGGGCCCGGCGGTGAAGGATGGGTTCGATGCCGGCGAGCGCGCCGTGATCCCGGCGTTACACGCGTTGGGCGTACGCGGCATCGACGCCGCCGTCGTCAGTCACGGCGACAATGATCACGCCGGTGGATTCGATGCAGTGCGGCGCATGTTTCCGATCAACACGGTTTTGGCGCCAGCCGGCTCGCCGACAGTTGCGACGCATCGTTGCATCGCCGGGAACACATGGCGGTGGGACGGCGTGACCTTCCGCTTCCTGCATCCGCCGCCGCATTTTCCATATTTGAAGAATGAATCGAGTTGCGTGTTGCGGATCGAGACCGCACACGGCGCTGCCCTGCTGACCGGCGATATCGGCGACGTGGTGGAGCGCGATCTGGTGCGACTCGACACCCGAGACGTGCAGGCGGACGTGGTGTTGATGGCGCACCACGGCAGCGGCGGATCGTCCGATGCCGATTTCGTGACCGCGACTGGCGCGCGATATGCAATCGCCTCGGCTGGCTACGGCAATCGTTTCCGGCATCCGAAGGCGGAGGTCGTCAGTCGCTGGCAACGCGCGGGAGCCAAGGCTATTTCAACCCTCGATCAAGGCGCACTGCGAATTCGCCTGGCCGCCGATGGCATCGAGGCCGAGGGACACCGGCAGGCCCGGCCACGATTGTGGGACGCAGCGCGGCGGTACAGACAGGAAAAACAGCCGGTCATGCCATAGCCGGATTGCCAAGCGCGCGGCGGCGCGTTGGAGAAAACCCTCGCTGGGGTATCGTCACGGCGCGGGCTATCCTATCGGCCTGCCTCGAAACGGCCGGATGTGCCAAAGGATTGAAGCGTGCTGGAACTGATCAAGGCGGGCGGCTGGCCGATGATCCCGCTGTTGCTGTTGTCGCTGGTCGGGTTCGGCATCATCGTCGAGCGGTTCTGGACACTGCGGCGCAGCGCCGTGCTGCCAGCAGGTCTGGGCGATGAAGTCCGCGCGTGGGCGGCGCGCGGCAAGCTTGATCCGATGCACATCAACTCCCTGCGCAGCACTTCGCCCCTGGGCGAATTGCTGGCGGCCGCGCTGGACGTGCGCAACCGTCCACGCGACCAGATCCGCGAACGCATCGAGGACGTGGGCCGGCACTTGGTGCATCGCATGGAGCGGTTCCTCAACACGCTCGGTACCATCGCGGCGGCAGGTCCGTTGCTGGGCCTGTTCGGCACCGTGGTCGGCATGATCCAGATGTTCCTCGGCATCCTCGATCACGGCATCGGCGATGTCACGCAGCTGGCCGGCGGCATCGGCAAGGCGCTGGTCTGCACCGCGGCGGGCATGATCGTCGCCATTCCTGCCTTGATGTTCCATCGTTATTTCCGCGGACGCATCGCCGAGTACATCGTTGCGATGGAGCACGAGGCGATCCGCCTGCTGGATACGCTCGATCCGCGCAGTAATGTCGTCGCGCCCGTGGTTCCGCCTGCCCGCGCACCCGCCGCCTGACGGTTGGTCCCGAGCCATGCGCATCCGCGACCACCGTTCCGACGACGAACCCGAGATCAACCTGATACCGTTGATCGACGTGATCCTGGTGCTGATCATTTTCTTCGTGGTCACCACTACCTTCGAGACGCGTTCGGTGCTGCGCCTGCAGTTGCCGCAGGCCACGGGTGAGCCTGCACCCAGCGAAGAACGCACGCTGAGCCTGCTGGTCAATGCCGACGGGCGTTATTTCGTCGGCGATCGCGAAGCCTTGCGCACCGATGTCGATTCGCTCAAGCGCACGATCGTCGACGTCACCGGCAACGACCGTGATCGTCCGGTGTTGTTGCGCGCCGATGCCCGCACTCCGCACCAGGCGGTGGTCACGGCTTACGACGCGCTGGGACAACTCGGTTTCAAGCAGATCATGATCGCCACCGCGCCGGAGCCCAGGCGTTGAAGGACGGCAGCAAGCCCTGGCCGATCTATAAACGGCTGCTGCAATACGCCAGGCCGTATCGTCCGTACCTGCTGCTGGCCGTGGTCGGCATGCTGTTCGAGGCCGCTGCGGGCGCTGGTTTCACAAAGTTGATGAAACCCATCGTCAACGAGACGTTCATCGCCAGCAACAGCAACGTCAGCCTGTTGCTGCCATTGGCGATCGTGGGGCTGTTCGTGGTCAGGGGACTGGCGGGTTTTGTCACCGACTACGGCATGGCGCGTTCCGGACGCAGCGTGGCGCGCGATCTGCGCATGTTGCTGTTGGGCAAATACCTGCGCCTGCCCGGATCGCGTTTCGATGCCGAACCCGTGCCGTCAATGCTGACCAGGCTGGGCAGTGACACCGAGCAGGTGGCGATGGCGGCGATCGATGCGATGAAGGTCATGATCAGTGCCGGCCTGCAGGTCATCGCGATGCTGGCGGTGATGTTGTCGGAGAGTCCGCGGATCACGTTGATGATCCTGTTGCTGGGCCCGGTGCTGGCCGTGGTGATGGATCGGGTGGGCCGTCGCTACCGCAACATCAACCACCTTATCCAGGAAGGTGCGGCCAGAATGCTGCAGTCCGCGGGTCAATCACTGCAGGGTCACCAGGAAGTCAAGGTCTACGGCGCGCAGCCGGCCGAACTGGATCGCTACGGAGTACTGGTGCAGCAGAACCTCAGGCTCGGGATGAAAGTCGAGGTCACGCGTTCGATCTCGTCGGTGCTGGTGCAGCTGATGGGCGCAATCGGCCTGGCGGTGCTGCTGTACGCAGCTGGACGCGAGGCAATCGCGGGACGACTCGATGCGGGTGGATTCGTCACCTTGATGGTCGCAATGATCGCGATCATCCCGGCGTTGAAACAGCTGACCAACGTGCAGGGCATGGTGCAACGTGGCGTGTCGTCGGCGCAGCGTCTGTTCGATGTGCTGGACAGCGATGACGAAATCGACGCCGGCACGCTGCCGCTTGCGCGCGCCCACGGCGTCATCGAATTCCGGAATATTTCTGCCCGCTATCCGGGCCAGGCCGAGCCCGCACTGGACGATGTCAGCTTCGTCGCGCGGCCGGGCACCGTCACCGCCATCGTCGGCCGCTCCGGCAGTGGAAAAACCACGCTGATTCGTTTGCTGCCGCGTTTCTACACACCTGAAAGTGGCGAGATCCTGCTCGATGGTCAACCGTTGGGTGCATACCGACTCGCCGACCTGCGCCGGCAGATCGCATTGGTCAGCCAGCGGGTGATGTTGTTCGACGACAGCATCGCCGCGAATGTCGCTTACGGCGAAATGAGCGGAGCAGGTGAGCAGGCGCTGGCCGATGCCATCCGCGGCGCGAATGCGATGGAATTCGTCGAACGTCTTCCGCAGGGGGTCGATACGCCGATCGGCGAAGACGGCGGACGCCTGTCCGGCGGACAGCGCCAGCGCCTGGCGATCGCACGCGCGATGTTGAAGGACGCGCCGATCCTGATCCTGGACGAGGCGACCGCCGCGCTCGACAACGAATCAGAACGCCTGGTGCAGGACGCGTTGCAACACCTGATGCCCGATCGCACCACGCTGGTGATCGCGCACCGGTTGTCGACCATCGAACATGCCGACCAGGTGCTGGTGCTCGATCACGGCCGACTGGTCGAGCAGGGCACGCATGCCGAACTGATCGCGCGCAGCGGGGTGTATGCGCACCTGCACCGGATGCAGTTCCGCGAGCCTGATTCTCGCGAGTCCGAATCTCGCGAGCCCGAATCTCGCGAGCCCGATTCTGCATGAAGGGCCCTGTATGACCGCACGCAGACCGCAGCCTCCTGCATGGTGGTATGGCGATGCGACGCCGCCGCTGCACGCACAATTGCTTTCGCAGCTGTATGGCGCCGCGATTGGCCTGCGTGCGACGCTGTATCGCAGTGGAATCCTTCGACGCCGACGTGTCGCGATTCCAGTCATCGTCGTCGGGAATCTCACGGCCGGCGGTACTGGCAAAACGCCACTGACGATCGCCATCATCGAACGCTTGCGTGCGGCCGGTTGGCATCCTGGCGTGGCCAGCCGGGGCTTCGGCCGAAGGGATGCGTCGCAAGCGTTGTGGGTCGATGCGAAAAGCGATCCGGTGACTGCAGGCGACGAGCCCGTGCTGATCGCGCGTCGCAGCGGCGCGAAAGTCCGCGTGGATCGTGATCGCGTCAGGGCCGCCCGCGCGTTGGCCGAAGCCGGCTGCGATGTCGTCATCTGCGACGATGGCCTGCAGCACTATCGCCTAGCGCGTGATATCGAAATTGAAGTGATCGACGGCGCGCGCCGTTATGGCAACGGGCGATTGCTCCCGGCAGGCCCGCTGCGCGAACCGGCCGAGCGCAACATGGAGTGCGACTTCCGGGTGGTCAATCTTGCTGCGAACGCCTCCGCCGACGGCAGCAGCGATCAGGGTTTCGGCGAATGGCCGATGCGATTGTCCGCCGGGATGGCCTTGCCGTTGCTTGGCGGACGGCCGCGTGCGCTCGCGGCCTTTGTCGGCCAGCGCGTGCATGCAATGGCCGGGATCGGTCATCCAGAACGCTTCTTCACGATGCTGCGTGAACTGGGGATGGCAGTGGTGCCGCATGCCTTTGCCGACCATCATCGCTACGTTGCCGAGGACTTCCAGTTTGGCAGCGACCTGCCGGTGCTGATGACTGAAAAAGACGCGGTCAAGTGCATGGCGTTTGCCAGTCCGCTCAGCTACAGCGTACCGATTCGAGCCGAGTTGCCGGAAGCGTTCTGGATTGCCTTGCAACATCGCTTGCCGCCGCGCAATGGCGCCGCCGCGTGAGCATGCTTTCATGAACATGGATTTCATCGTCGCCATCCCCGCGCGCCACGATGCATCGCGGCTGCCCGGAAAACCTTTGCGTCTGCTTGACGGTGAACCGCTGATCCTGCATGTCGCGCGCCGGGCACTTGCTTCAGGAGCGCGCCAAGTGTGGGTCGCGGCCGATGATGCGCGCATCATCGATGCGCTGGCCGATAGCGGCGTGCGGACGGTTCTGACCGCTTCCACGCATGCGTCGGGTACGGACAGGCTTGCGGAATGCGCCGCGATTGCCGGATGGCCTGACGACACCGTCGTCGTCAACCTGCAGGGCGATGAGCCGTTTGCGCCCGCGGCTGGCATCCGTGCGGTCGCGGCGCGTCTGCTGACCGCCAACAGCGTAATGGCGACGCTGGCGACGCCGATTGTAGAGGCCGAAATGTTGTTCGATCCCCACACCGTCAAGATCGTACGCGACTCTAGTGGCCATGCCCTGTATTTCAGCCGCGCGCCGATTCCATGGCCGCGCGATGCGGGCTCTGAAATGGCTCGATCCAGCGAACGCGAGCGCATGCCGGCAACCGGCGAGTGGCTGCGGCACATCGGCATCTATGCCTATCGTGCGGGATTCCTGGGTCGCTTCGCGGCGATGCCACCGGGACGGCTGGAACAGATCGAATCGCTGGA
>JAYTAY010000293.1:0-3564 GCA_043737255.1 Luteimonas sp. | reverse complement strand
CGACAGCTTTGCCACCCGCGCCCGCCTTGATGTCAACGGCAAGTCCTACATCTATTCAAGCCTGCCGAAGCTGGGCAAGCAGTATGACTTGGCCAGGCTGCCCTATTCGATGAAGATCCTGCTGGAGAACCTGCTCCGGCATGAAGACGGCATCAGCGTGCTGCCCGCGCACATCAAAGCAGTGGCGCAATGGGACTCCAAGGCCGAAGCCAGCACCGAAATCGCCTTCATGCCGGCCCGCGTAGTCCTGCAGGATTTCACCGGCGTGCCTTGCGTGGTCGACCTCGCGGCCATGCGCGACGCGGTGACCCGGCTGGGCGGGAGCGCCAGCCAGATCAACCCGCTGATTCCGTCCGAACTGGTGATCGACCACTCGATTCAAGTTGACGTGTTCGGCCGCGCCGATGCGCTGGACCTGAACGGCAAAATCGAGTTTGAGCGCAATGCGGAGCGCTACAGCTTCCTGCGCTGGGGCCAGAAGGCTTTTGGCAACTTCAAGGTGGTGCCGCCCAACACCGGCATCGTCCACCAGGTCAATCTGGAGAATCTTGCGCGTGTTGTGATGGAACGCGTGGTGCCCAATGCAAGCGGGGAAGGCGAACTCTGGGCGTTCCCTGACACTGTGTTCGGCACCGATTCGCATACCACCATGATCAACGGCCTCGGCGTGCTGGGCTGGGGCGTGGGCGGCATCGAGGCGGAGGCTGCGATGCTGGGCCAGCCGTCGTCGATGCTGATTCCGCAGGTGGTCGGTTTCAAGCTCAAGGGCAAGCTGCCCGAAGGCACCACCGCCACCGACCTGGTGCTCACCGTCACCCAGATCCTGCGCAAGCACGGCGTGGTCGGCAAGTTCGTGGAGTTTTTCGGCGACGGCCTGCAGCACCTGCCGCTGGCCGATCGCGCCACTATCGCCAACATGGCGCCCGAGTACGGCGCGACCTGCGGCATCTTCCCGATCGACAACGAAGCGCTGAATTACCTGCGACTGTCCGGTCGCAGCGACGACTTGATTGCACTGGTGGAAGCCTACGTCAAGGCGCAGGGACTGTGGCACGAGCCGGGTCAGTCCAAGGCGACATATTCGTCGACACTGGGTTTGGACATGACCGAAGTCGCGCCATCACTGGCCGGCCCGAAGCGTCCGCAGGATCGCGTGCTGCTTGCCGACATGCAGAAGAATTTCACCGACAACGTTGGCGCAATGACCAGCAACCGCGCGTCGGGCAACAAGCCCCAGGTTGTCGAGTTCAAGGAAGAAGGCGGCGGCCAGCTTCAGGCTGACCACCTCGCCCTGAAACCCGTCTCGACGATCAAGATCAACGAGATTACATCCGAACTCAAGGACGGATCCGTCGTCATCGCTGCGATTACGTCGTGCACAAACACGTCCAACCCGGCCGTGATGATTGGTGCCGGTTTACTCGCGCGCAACGCAGCGGCTAAGGGTTTGAGTTCGGCACCGTGGGTGAAGACCTCACTCGGCCCGGGTTCGCTTGTGGTCACCGATTATCTCGAGAAGGCAGGCCTGCTCGATGAGCTGGAAAAGCTCGGCTTCTATCTCGTTGGCTATGGCTGCACCAGTTGCATCGGCAACTCCGGTCCGCTGCTCGACGCGGTGTCGAAGGGCATAGCGCAGAACGACCTCGCCGTTGCCGCCGTACTTTCAGGCAACCGGAATTTCGAGGGTCGCATCCACGCGGAAGTGAAGATGAATTACCTGGCATCTCCGCCGCTGGTCGTCGCCTACGCGATTGCCGGCACCATCGACATTGACCTGGTCAACGATCCCATCGGCAAGGGAAGCGATGGCAACGATGTTTTCCTGCGAGACATCTGGCCGAGCAACAAGGAAATCAGCGACACGATCGCCAGCACCATCAACCCTGCCATGTTCGAGAAGAACTACGCCGACGTGTTCAAGGGCGATAGCCGCTGGAACCAGATTTCGTCGCCGGACGGCAGCCAGTACCAGTGGGATGATTCCACGTACATCAAGGATCCGCCGTACTTCGACGGCATCACGATGGACGTTGGTACCATCGACGATATCAAGGGCGCGCGTGCGCTTGGCGTGTTCGGCGATTCGATAACCACCGACCACATTTCGCCCGCTGGTTCGATCAAGAAGGATTCGCCAGCGGGTCGCTATTTGATCGAACACGGCGTGCAACCAAAGGATTTCAATTCCTACGGCTCACGTCGCGGCAACGACGACGTCATGGTCCGAGGAACATTCGCCAACATCCGCATCAAGAACAGGATGCTCGACAACGTCGAAGGCGGATTCACGCTGCACGTACCCAGCGGAGAGCAGATGTCCATCTACGACGCCGCGCTGCGCTACAAGGAAAACAAGACGCCGCTGGTGGTGCTGGCCGGCAAGGAATACGGCACCGGCTCGTCACGCGACTGGGCCGCCAAGGGCACCTTGCTGCTCGGTGTGAAGGCGGTTATCGCGGAGAGTTTCGAGCGCATCCATCGCTCCAACCTGGTAGGCATGGGTGTGCTGCCTTTGCAATTCGCTGGAGGCGAAAACGCGGGAACGCTGGGTCTGACCGGCTTGGAGACCTTCGACATCATCGGCCTTGAAGATGGGAAGTCGAAAAAGGCACAAGTGATTGCCACGCGCGACGACGGCAAGAGGGTCGAGTTCGCGGTTCGCGTGCTGCTGGCGACGCCAAAGGAAATAAAGTTCTTCCGCAATGGCGGTGTATTGCCGTACGTACTTCGCCAGCTCGCGTCGGGGGCGGATGCCTGATTGTTTTGCGCGGCGGAATCACGTCGCCGCGCTTTCGCTTCACTTGCGGTGGAATCTCCTGCGGAGCTTCAAACCTACAGGCTGCGTTGCCAGCTCGCCTGGACTAGTTTCCAATCGCCATCGTCCTTGCGCCAGCCGGTCGTCAACGAATAGACCGAGCCACGTTCTGGCACCCGACCGCCTGACCTCCCGGTCAATGTCGCCGACAGCGTGATCGTCGCGCGGATGCCTTCCACACGCAGCTCACGCACTACGGTCGACACGCCGATGCGTTGGTTACGCAACACTTGTAGTCGTAGCAAGTCATGCAGCTTGCGCTGATCCATGTCAGCTTCAGGAGCAGTGAAATCATCGGCGACGTTTTCGATGAAGTCCGACGGCTTGCGATCTTCGATGGCCTGCTGCATCGTCGCCAGCGTATTACCCAGTTGTTGTTCGTCGGAACTGCGCGAACACGCACACAACAGCATGCTTGCGACAATCAAAACTATCGATCTACACGCGGCGCGACGCGGACTACCCAGTGAGTGAATCATCGACGTATGCCATTGACAACCAATCTGCACCTTAGCGGCACCCGGATGCCACGTCGATGAAGACCGCAACGCCATTGCCTGCAGCGAATGGCCCGCATCCACGCAATCGTCACCAGGGCCGCTACAACCTTCCCGCCCTAGTTCGGGCGCTCCCCGAGCTGCGCCGGTATGTGGTGCAGCGTCACGGCGACACCACGGTTGACTTCTCGGACCAACGCGCGGTTCTTGCGCTCAATCGCGCATTGCTGGCGCAGTGGTACGGCATTCGTG
>JAYTAY010000292.1:0-3566 GCA_043737255.1 Luteimonas sp. | reverse complement strand
GGTTGCTGCCGTCGAACAACGAGCGATGCGTCACGCGGGCATTCGCCGGCAGCGTCGCTTCATCGACGGCGAAGCCGTGGTTTTGCGAAGTAATCATCACTTGACCACTGTCGAGGTCGATCACGGGATGGTTGGCGCCGTGATGGCCGAACTTCATCTTCAACGTCTGCGCGCCGATCGCCAAACCTAGCAATTGATGACCCAGACAAATGCCGTAGATCGGAATCTTCCTGTCGACAAACGTGCGGATTGCAGCGATGGCGTAGTCGCACGGCGCAGGATCGCCGGGGCCGTTCGACAGAAACACGCCGTCCGGTTTCATGGCCAGCACGTCATCGGCAGACGTGCGCGCGGGCACCACGGTCACATCGCAACCGCGCTCAACCAACATGCGCAGGATGTTCTGCTTCACGCCGAAGTCGTAGGCGACAATTTTGAACCTGGCATCCACGCGGGCGAATTGGCCGGAATCCAGATCCAGTTGGCCATCGCGCCACGGATACGAGGCAGATGTTGAAACTTCCTTTGCCAGATCCATGCCTTTCAGGCCCGGAAACTTGCGTGCCGACTCGATGGCCTTGTCGACATCCAGCGTGTCGCCTGGAGCCGCACCGGCCATCAACGCACCACTTTGCGCGCCGCCATCGCGCAACATCCTCGTGAGCTTGCGCGTATCAATATCGGCGATGGCCACGATACCGCGCGTTTTCAGCCACTCCGGCAGCGCCACGCGATTGCGCCAGCTGCTCGGACGCCGCGGCACGTCACGCACGATCAGGCCCGCGGCCCGGACCTGTGTCGCTTCGTCATCGTCATCGGTGCAACCGGTATTGCCGATATGCGGATAGGTCAGCGTGACCAGCTGACGCGCATAGGATGGGTCGGTGAGGATTTCCTGGTAGCCGGTCATGGCAGTGTTGAACACCACTTCGCCGACCGACAGACCCGGCGCGCCTACAGAAATACCTTCAAAGACGGTGCCGTCTTCGAGGGCGAGAATTGCGGGATAGGTCACGGGCATCGCCTACGTCAGGTTGCACGAAAGCGCCGAAACGGTGCGGAACCGGTCCGGAGCGAGAGGTGTCAGGCGAGCGGGAATTGTACGGACGCGAGGCTGGCGATACCAGCTAAAAATTGAAACGCCTTTGTAGGAGCTGTCCATGGCCGCAATGGGGCATTACCGGCAAATCCTCGTCGCGGCCATGGGCCGCTCCTACGACCGAAGCGAGTCCCCGTGGGACAGAAGATCGCGAAGTTGATAGACGCCCGGCGTACGTCCGTTCAGCCTTGCGGCTGCATACAGTGCACCGCGGGCGAAGATGTGGCGATTACTGGCGCGATGGATCAGCTCGATGCGCTCACCCAACGTCGTGAATTGCACGGTGTGCTCGCCGACGATGTCGCCTGCGCGCAAACTGACATAGCGCGGTTGCGCGCCGCCCTGTTCGGCCGAATTGCCCAACGCAAGCGCCGTGCCCGAAGGCGCATCCTTTTTCTGCGCGTGGTGTGCTTCGACGATGTCGCAATCCCAGTCCGGCAACGCAGCTGCAGCGCGCTCGACCAGTTCGCTCAAGACCGCAACGCCCAGACTGAAATTGGCCGCCCACAACACCGGGATGCGCTGGCTTGCTGCTTGCAGAGCGGCGCGCTGAACGTCTGACAGCCCAGTGGTACCCGAGACCAGCGCCGCGCCGCGTTCGACGCACACCGCGAGGATGGCATCGAAGCCTTCCGGCAGGCTGAAGTCGATGGCGACATCGAAATCCGGCGCGCCATGCAATTCGCTGGCAGCGAACTGCGGCACGCCATCGATCACGCGTTGTCCGACCTTGCCGCGCGACACCGCGCCGACGATGGTGCATGCGCCATTCTGCTCAACGCACAGCCGCAACAAGGCCTGGCCCATGCGTCCGGAGGCGCCGTGTATCAGCAATCGTGTGGGTGTGGTCATGGATGCAGGCTAACGACAGGCTGTCGCTGCGACAAGCGGATCGATCGATCGCCGAGGTGTTGTAGGAGCGCCCCATGGGCGCGATTGGGCGTTATGGGTAAAGCCCATCGCGCCCATGAGGCGCTCCTACACATTCATGCCTCAGGACGTCATGCGGTCCCAGAACCCCTTGACCCCATCGACGAACGTGCTGGATTTTGGCGAATGACGCCGCGCCTCTTCGCCGATGAAGGTGGCTTCAAACTGTTCCAGCAGCGTGCGCTGTTCGGCAGTGAGATTGACCGGGGTCTCGACTTCGACCTTGCAATACAGATCGCCGGTCGCGCGGCTGCGCACGGACTTGACGCCCTTGTCGCGCAGACGGAACACCTTGCCGCTCTGCGTTTCCGCAGGCACGCGGATTTCGGCTTCGCCGCCGAGCGTCGGTACGCGGATGGTGTCGCCCAGCGCCGCCTGCGAGATGCGGATCGGCACTTCGCAATGCAGGTCGTCGCCGTCGCGCTGGAAAATATCGTGTTCGCGCACGCGCACTTCCACGTACAGGTCGCCCGGCGGCGTGCCGGCAGGGCCTGCCTCGCCTTCACCTGACAGGCGGATGCGGTCGCCGTTGTCGACGCCCGCAGGAATCTTGACCGACAGGATTTTCTCTTCCTCGACGCGGCCGTTGCCATGGCAGTTCTTGCATGGGTTGCGGATGATCTGTCCGCGCCCGCCGCAATGCGGACAGGGTTGCTGCATCGAGAAGATGCCGCGCTGCATGCGCACCTGACCATGTCCCTGACAGGTCGCGCATTTTTCCAGCTTGCCGTCCTCGGAACCCGAGCCCTTGCACGGCTGGCATGGCGCGAGTGTGGGGATGTCGATGCGTTTCTCGATACCGGCGACAGCTTCCTCGAGATCCAGTTCCATCACGTAACCGATGTCGGCGCCGCGCCGCGCCCCGCCGCGTCCGGCGCCCCCACCAAAAATATTGCCGAAGATATCGCCGAAGATGTCGCCGACATCGTGGAACCCCGGTCCGCCCGCACCTCCGCCGCCCGTCCCATGCTCGAACGCGGCGTGTCCGTGCTGGTCGTACATGCGGCGCTTGCCGGAGTCCGACAGCACTTCATATGCCTGCTTGCATTCCTTGAATGCAGCTTCCGCATCCTTGTCGGGATTGCGGTCCGGATGATGTTTCATCGCGGACCGCTGATACGCCTTCTTCAGCTCTGCCTCGGTCGCAGTGCGGCTGACACCCAGGACTTCGTAGTAATCGCGTTTGCTCATCGTGACTCGAACATCAGTAGACGAAAGGCGAGAACCGGAGAGCGGCGGCAGGGATCAATCCCATTACCGACTACCGGTTCCCAATCAACACAAAAGCGGCGCCAGTGGAGACGCCGCATCATGATTACTGCTTCTTGTCTTCGTCGTTGACTTCGGTGAACTCGGCGTCGAAGACATCCTCGTTCTTGGGCGCACTCGTGCCATCACCTGCGTCCGGGCCAGGCTGTTGCGAAGCGGCCGCAGCCGCGTAAAGCGATTGCGCGACTTCTTCCAGCGCCTTCGACTTGGCCTCGATCTGCGCCTTGTCGTCGGCCTTCATCGCGGTTTCCAGTTCCGACAGCGCCGC
>JAYTAY010000291.1:0-17642 GCA_043737255.1 Luteimonas sp. | reverse complement strand
CTGAACGCCTTGACCGTGCGCGCGATATTGAACGCGCCGCCCCAGCCGGTATCGATATCGACCAGCAGCGGCATCCCGGTGGCGTCCACGATCCTGCGCGCGTCGGTCAACACATCCTCCATCGTGCTGATACCAAGATCCGGCATGCCCAGCGAATTCGCGGCGACGCCGCCGCCGGACAGATACAACGCCTGGTAGCCGACCCGTTTCGCCATCAAGCCGGCATAAGCGGTGATCGCGCCCATTACCTGCAGCGGCTTCTCGGCGTCGACTGCCGCGCGGAACCTTGCACCGGCAGAGTTCATTTCGGACATGCTTGGTTTCCTTGGCGCGAGGCGACCCTGCGGCCGCCTCGGTGTTGTTTCACAGTAGATGCGCCACGCCGGCGCGCTCTTCTTCCAGCTCCGCCAGCGTCTTGTCCATGCGCTCGCGACTGAAGTCGTCGATGACCAGGCCTTCGACGCGCGTGTATTCACCGTTCTCGGTAATTACCGGCACGCCGTATATCACGTCCTTCGGAATGCCGTAGCTGCCGTCGGACGCAACGCCCATCGTCACCCATTTGCCGTTGCTGCCCAGCATCCAGTCGCGGACGTGATCGATCGCGGCGTTCGCCGCCGATGCGGCCGACGACAAACCGCGCGCTTCGATGATGGCTGCACCGCGTTTGCCGACCGTCGGAATGAACGTGTCGGCATTCCATGCCTGGTCGTTGACCATGTCGTTGGCCGACGCGCCGCCGATGGTGGCGAAGCGGTAGTCCGGATACATGGTCGGACTGTGGTTGCCCCACACGATCAGCTTTTCGATCTCGCCCACGGCCTTGCCGGTTTTGACAGCGAGCTGCGACAGCGCGCGATTGTGATCCAAGCGCAACATCGCAGTGAAATTTTTCGCGAGAAGATCGGGCGCCGACTTCATCGCGATATAGGCATTGGTATTGGCCGGATTGCCGACCACCAGCACCTTGACGTTGCGCGAGGCAACTTCGTTCAGCGCCTTGCCCTGCCCGGTGAATATCTTGGCGTTTTCCAGCAACAGATCCTTGCGCTCCATGCCTGGGCCGCGCGGACGCGCGCCGACCAGCAACGCCACATCAGCGTCCTTGAAAGCGACCTTGGGATCGTCGGTGCCGACCATGCCCGCGAGCAACGGGAACGCGCAGTCCTCAAGTTCCATCATCACGCCCTTGAGCGCGGCTTGCGCCTTCTCCAGCGGTAACTCCAGCATTTGCAGGATCACCGGCTGATCCTTGCCGAGCATCTCGCCCGACGCGATACGGAACAGCAGGGCGTAGCCGATCTGGCCAGCAGCGCCAGTGACGGCAACACGGATGGGGGTCTTCATGCGTAAAACTCCGAGCATCTTGAAGGGGAAAAGACTTTCGCTCCTGCTGTCATTCCAGCGAGCGCTGGAACCCATTTTGAGTTTGACTTTGCAACAGCAACGTCAAGATGGATCCCCGCCTGCGCTGGGATGTCGAGCAAAAGCCTCATGTCAACTCGGCGAAAAACTCGACGATGCGTTGCAGGCCCGGCGCGAGTTGCGGCGTCGGACAGGTATAGCTGATCCGCATTGCACGCGGCTCGCCGAACGCCGAACCCGGCACGCAGGCCACGCCTTTGGCTTCGAGCAACGCGTTGCAGAAATCGACATCACTTTCGATACGCGTGCCGTTGTGTGATTTGCCGAAGGCGACACTGATATCCGGAAACGCGTAGAACGCACCCTGTGGCTGCGGACATATCACTCCGGGAATCGACGATAGCGCCGCCATGACCTGGTCGCGCTTGCCCTGGAACTCGATGTTCTTCTGTTGCGGCACATCCTGCGGACCCGACAACGCCGCGATGGCGGCGGCCGTCACTACTTCCGGAAGATTGGTGATGTGGTTTGAATTCATCGTGGTCACGGCATTGGCCACGCTTTCCGGTCCCGCCATGAAACCGACACGCCAACCGGGCATGCCGTAAGTCTTCGACAACGAATCGATGAAGATCACGCGGTCGCGCAATTCCGGGCGCGCGTTCACGAAATTGTGATAGCCGACGCCGTCGAACACCATGCGGTTATAGATGTCGTCGGTGATCACCCACGTATCTGGGTATTCCGCCAGCACGTCGGCGAGTGCGGAAATTTCGTCCTTCCCATAGACCATGCCAGTCGGATTGGACGGATTGTTGAACAGGAACAGACGCGGTTTTTTCGCCAGGGCCGCATCGAGCTGTTGCGGCGTGAGCTTGTAGTCCTGCGACGAGGGACAAGGCAGCAGATCGATCTTCGCGTCGACGATCTCCGCGATGTCGAGATAGCTGGTCCAGTACGGTGTCGGGAAGACGATCGTGTCGCCCTCGTCCAGCAGCGCCTCGGCGAGGTTGTAGATGACATGTTTGGCGCCGATGCCGGTCGCGAGATTGGCGTGGGTGTAACCAATCAGGCCCACCTGCTCGAGATGCTGGATGAAGGCATCCAGCAACGCATCGGAACCGCGGTTGCTGCCGTACTGGCCACTATCCTTCGCAAGCGCTTCACGCGCAGCCGCATACACGTGCTCGGCAGGCAGAAAATTGGGTACGCCAATCGAAAAGCTGATGATGTCGCGGCCTTCGGCCTTGAGGCGTTTGGCTTTTTCGGCAACCTGCATGATCGCGCTGGGCTTGGCGCGACCGATGCGCCGGGCGAGCTGGGGCATCAGAACCTCGAGGATAGAGTGCTCGACAAGGGGCTTGCCGAAGCAAGCCAGGGAGACATAAATGTTAACACAGCGACCGCTTTCGCCTGCTCCATTCCACTCCCGGAAACATGCCCAGAACTGGCTACGAGGGCTGTTGCTGCTGGTCTGTCTGGTGGTATTGAGTGGCTGCGTCTCGACACAGGTCCGCACCGCAAAGGACGATGCGGGCAAGCCACTCCGCATCGCGGGCAGCGTGGTGCTGGTTGAGCCTGATATCGAACTCTACGAACTCGGACTCGGCGGCATGCAGGAGCCGCGCAAGGCATGGACCGAAGATGCGCGCCGTCTGTATCCGAAGGCCGCGCGTGATGTGCTTCAGGTGCAGGGCATCGCGATGCAGCCGGACTTCATGCTGGCAGCAGATGCTGGCCCGGAAAATCGGTTGCGCCAGTTGCTGCTGTTGAACCAGGCGGTGTCGATCAGCATCCTGCAATACGGCGGTGGGCCCGGAAATCGTTTGCGCAACAAGAAGGGGAAATTCGACTGGACGCTGGGGCCGGGTGTTGCCGAATTGCGCCAGGCCACCGGCGCCGACTACGCTTTGTTCACCTACATCCGCGACAGCTACACCAGTGGCGGGCGCGCGGCGATTCGGATCATCGGATTCCTGTTGCTGGGCGGAGATGTCGGCGGTGGTACACAAATCGGCCTGGCATCGCTGGTCGATTTGCGTACGGGCCAAGTGGTCTGGCACAACTTGTTGCTCGACCAGACCGGTGATCTGCGCGATGCCCGCGGTGCGCATGAAACGGCCGGTGACTTGTTGAAAGGCGTCCGGCGATGAGGCATCTGCAGCCGAATCGGCGCATCGTGATGGCCGCGTTTGCATTCGCGCTTGCGTCCTGCGCATCGCAAGCGCCGATCCGCGAAAACGCACCCGGCAGCACGCCGGTGGCGGGCACCGATGAAGACGAAATCTGGTACGCGATGGAACGCGCCGAGCGCGAACTGCAACGCTCACCGCTGCGTCTGCGCGATCCGGCATTGAACGACTATGTGCGCAAGACAGTCTGCAAGTCAGCCGGCGACTATTGCCGCGACCTGCGCGTGTACATCATGGACGTTCCGCAATTCAACGCCAGCATGGCACCGAACGGCATGATGCTGGTGTGGACCGGGGCGCTGTTGCGTGCGCGCGACGAGGCCGAGATCGCCTTCGTGCTTGGCCACGAGATGGGCCATTTCAAAGCCCAGCACTCGCTCAAGCAGTGGCGCCGGATCAAGGACACCACGGCGCTGCTGAGTGTGTTCCAGGTATTGGCCTATGGCGCCGGCGCGCCCAATATCGCCATGCTCGGGTCCCTTGCCGGCTACGCCGCCATCTTCAAGTTCACGCGTGACCAGGAACGCGAGGCCGACCGCATTGGCTTCGATGCCCTCGTCAGCCACGACTATGACCCGCAGGCGGGCGCGGACCTGTGGGCGCGCATGAAACGCGAGGAAGACACGCGCCGCTATGACCGGCCCTCCGCGATTTTTTCCAGCCACCCGGCTACCGCTGAGCGCCTTGCCGATGTGAGTGCTGCCGCCAAAGCGGTACGAAATCCGCCGCGCGAACGCCATCGCGATGACTACCGCGCAGCCACGCGGCCTTATCTGGAGCACTGGCTCAATGCTGAACTGGCCAGACGCGCCTATGCGGCGTCGTTGCTGGTAATCAATGAATTGCTCGCCGATTCACCGGCCGCGGACAAGGGCGTACTGACGTTCTATCTGGGCGAAGCGCATCGCCGTCGCAATGCCGCGGGTGATCGCGCCAAGGCCGCAACACTTTATGCGCAAGCCGCGACACTTCCAGGCACGCCAGCAGCGGTGTGGCGCGAACAGGGCTTTGCCTTGCGCGATGCCGGTCGCAAGGTGGAGGCACGCAACGCATTGCAGCGTTATCTGGCTACGGCAACACAAGCGGAAGACCGCGCATTCGTCCAACGCGAATTGACCAAGCTCGGAGGCACACCATGAAACTTCGTACGTGGCTTGGCGTTTGTTTGCTGATGTTGCTTGCCGGCTGCGCGTCGCGCGGCGGGCCACTGGTACTACCCGGCCCGAATCCGGCCGGCAGTCGCCTGACGATCGACAGCGAGATGGAATGGACGCGCATCTCGACGCAACGTTTCCAGCTGTGGACGATCGATGGCGAGCTGCTGAATCGTCTGTACCTGGTCCCCGGTGTACGCGAGCGCGAATACATTTTTCTCGGCGCCCGGCAGACCAGGCGTCGCCCGGACGGTCCGTTCTTCCAGCCCGGGATGCGCGCGGATGAGCTGCGCGACTTGATCATCGATGGACTGCTCGCCTCGGGCGCGATCAACATCCAGGCCAGCAATCTGCGACCAGTCGATTTCGGTGGCCGCGAAGGCTTGCGCTTCGAAATGTCTCTGGCCAACGAGGAGGGTCTGAAATATCAAGGCATGGCCGCCGCGTTTGAACACGACCGTCAGCTCGCGCTCGCGATCTTCCTGGCACCGACCGAGCACTACTACCCGCGTGATGCGGATAAAGTGTCGCGGATGCTCGACACCTTGCGCTGGAAATGATGCCCTGTTGTTTGTAGGTGCGATTCATTCGCACGCTCTTGATTTCAGGAAGACAAGAGCGTGCGAATGAATCGCACCTACAACCAAGCGGCATCCCAATGCGGATAACCGCCGACTTCTGTAGCGAGACCAGCGCGCAGAGGGTTAGTGACGATATATCGCGCTATTCCCATCAGATCTCCGTCAGCACGGAGGGCGCGGCCGTAAGCCACGCTGCCATAGCGTGCCGGGACGTCCGGGGTGCTCATTAACGAGGCGAGCACTTCGCGCTTTGTGTCTTGACGACTGTTGGCAAATCAAGTGATTCGCCGAGCTGGAATAGCGAGTGCTAATGATCCGGCATAACCACAAAGGCCAGTGACGTAACTGATTGCTTATCATGCAGACGTTGCATTTCCCCGATCGCGACGCGCGCTGAGGCGAAATCATCGAAACAACGTTGATAACGGTTGGCGCGCACGGTCGTCACGAAGTAAGCGTGGCTGGCCTGACTATGTCGGCCACGGAGTAAAGCGTCATAAGGCATCCATGCCTCCCTGTGGGTGTGAATTCATTCGCGCGCTGTTGCTCAGATCAAGAACGTGCGAATGAATTCACACCCACAAAAACTTGCGAGCTTTATGCAGTCAGAATCTTGTTCCACTCGGCAACGCGATCAGACTTCGCGGCAAGCACTGCATCCGCATCACCCTCGATCTTCACCGACTTGATCTGGTCACCCTGCTTCACAGCATCGACCACGTCGAGACCTTCCAGTACTTTGCCGAAAACCGTGTGCTTGCCGTCAAGCCAAGTCGTCGCGATGTGGGTGATGAAGAACTGGCTGCCATTGGTGTTGGGGCCTGCATTGGCCATCGACAGCACGCCGCGCTCGTGGCCGACGCCGTTTTTGGTCTCGTCCTCGAACTTGTAGCCCGGACCACCGGTACCTGAGCCCTGCGGGCAGCCGCCCTGGATCATGAAATCCGGGATCACGCGATGAAAATTGAGGCCGTCGTAGAACCCGCGTTTGGCCAGGTTGACGAAGTTGGCGACCGTGAGCGGCGCCTTGTCGGGATAGAGCTCCACGCGGATCGGGCCGCGATCGGTATCAAAGGTAGCGGTCAGTGACATCTGTTCATCCTTTTCGGTGGGGGCTTATGCTCCCGGCGTTGTGAATTGTCGCGCTGGGTTCAGCTGAGTGTGGGCTCCAGCGCGCGACCCGCTATACTACCCGGCTTCCTTCACAGCCTTCAGCACGCCCTGCCCTCAACAGCATTCCCGGCGCGCCCTTCGTCATGTCCATCGAACGCCTTCGCAATATTGCCATCGTCGCCCATGTCGACCACGGCAAAACCACCCTCGTCGACCAGCTGCTCAAGCAGTCCGGTACGTTCAGCGAACGCACCGTGACTACCGAGCGGATGATGGACAGCAACGATCTCGAGAAGGAACGTGGCATCACGATCCTGTCAAAGAACACCGCGATTCGCTGGAAGGCGCCGGATGGCGAAGAGTGGCGCATCAACATCGTCGATACCCCGGGCCACGCCGACTTCGGTGGCGAGGTCGAGCGCGTGCTGTCGATGGTCGACTCGGTGCTGATCCTGGTCGATGCGATGGATGGCCCGATGCCGCAGACGCGCTTCGTCACGCAGAAAGCGTTCGCGATGGGCTTCAAGCCCATCGTCGTGGTCAACAAGGTTGACCGTCCCGGCGCGCGTCCGGACTGGGTGCTGGATCAGACCTTCGACCTGTTCGATCGCCTCGGTGCGACCGACGAGCAACTCGATTTCCACACCGTCTACGCCTCCGCTTTGCATGGCTACGCGGGCCTGGAGCCGACAGTGCGCGACGGCGACATGACGCCGCTGTTCCAGACCATCGTCGACCACGTCGCGCCGCCGCCGGTCAACCTCGACGGCCCATTCCAGATGCGCGTGACCTCGCTGCAGTACAGCAACTATGTCGGCATCATCGGCATCGGTCGCGTGCAGCGCGGCACCATCCGCACCAACCAGCAGGTCACGGTCATCGACCGCGAAGGCAAGACGCGCAACGCCAAGGTATTGCAGGTGCTCGGTTTCCTCGGCCTTGAACGGCATGAGGTCAAGGAAGCGCACGCGGGCGACATCATCGCCATTTCCGGCATCGAAGGCCTCGGTATTTCCGATACGGTCTGTGAAGTCGGTGCGGTCGAACAATTGCCGGTGCTGACGGTCGATGAGCCCACGATCTCGATGACTTTCCAGGTCAATGATTCGCCATTTGCCGGCACCAAGGACAAAAGCGGCGGCAAGTTCCTGACCTCGCGGCAGTTGCGCGATCGCCTGATGCGCGAGACGCAGCACAACGTCGCGTTGAAGGTGGAAGACACCGCCGATGCCGACAAATTCAAGGTCTCGGGTCGTGGCGAATTGCACCTCTCGATCCTGATCGAAACGATGCGTCGCGAAGGCTATGAGTTGGCCGTCTCCCGTCCCGAGGTCATCATCAAGACCATCGACGGCCAGAAGATGGAGCCGTACGAATCGCTGGTGGTGGATCTGGAGGAACAATTCCAGGGCGGCGTCATGGCCCGGCTCGGCGAGCGCAAGGCGCAGCTGACCAACATGGAACCCGATGGCAAGGGCCGCGTGCGCATCGATTTCATGATTCCGGCACGTGGGCTGATCGGTTTCCAGACCGAGTTCCGTACCATCACCGCCGGCACCGGTCTGCTGTTCCATGTGTTCGATCACTACGGTCCGCGCAGCGAAGGCGAGATCGGCCAGCGCCAGAACGGCGTCATGATCTCCAACGGCACCGGCTCCTCCCCGGCCTATGCGCAGGTCGCGATGCAGGAACGCGGACGTCTGCTGATTGAACCGGGCGAAGAAATCTACGAAGGACAGCTGGTTGGCATCCATTCCAAGGACAACGACCTCACCGTGAATGCGCTGCGCGGAAAGCAGCTGACCAACTTCCGTGCGGCCGGCAAGGACATCGACGAGGGCCTGGTTCCCGCGATCAAGCTGTCGCTGGAGCAGGCGCTTGAATTCATCGATGACGATGAGCTCGTCGAGATCACGCCCAAGCAGATCCGCCTGCGCAAGAAGCAACGCACCGAAAACGATCGCAAGCGCGCTACCCGCGCCGCGTAACGTACTGCGTGATCGATCACTACGACCCGGACCCACATCACCATCCGGGGCTGCATGTCATCGCGATTGTGGAAGCCGTAAAAGGCACGCTCGCGGTGTTGGCCGCGAGTGGGCTGGAAGTGCTCGGTCCCAAGCCGCTCCAGCAATTCGTGCATGAACTGATCACACGGCTCCAGTTCGACCCGCACCACGGGGCACTTGCGTTGTTCGCGCAGAAAATCAATCCGGACTCGGTCCACATCACTGCCGCGGTGATCCTTGCCTACGGCGTGATCCATCTGATCGAAGCCTGGGGATTGTGGCGGGTCAAGGCGTGGGCGTCGTGGCTGGGCTGTCTGGCCGCGGCGATCTACTTGCCCTTCGATGTCTATGCATTGTTCCGTTATCCGGGCTGGCTTGCGGTCATCGTGGTGGCAATCAACGTGCTGGTGGTCTGGGTACTGGCCCGCGATATCGTCCGACGCCGTCGCTGAGCACGTTCGGCGCGATCGCTTATCCTTCCGGCTTCCGTTCGGACTGCCGGGATGATCACGATGAAACTGCTGTTGCCGATGGCTGCCTCGTTATTCCTCCTGCAAGCGTGCGAGCGCGCGCCCGAAGATGCCACACCGAAAACAGAAGCAGCCGCTGCGGAATTCGCGTTCGAGGAGACCGACATCACCACACTGCAGGCGCGGATGACGAAAGGTGAGCTCAGTAGTCGTGCATTGACGCAGGCCTACCTCGATCGCATAGCCGCCATCGATGACGCGGGGCCGATGCTCAACGCCGTCATCGAACTTAATGTCGACGCATTGAAGGAAGCAGACGCACGCGATGCGCAACGCAAGTCCGGCAATGTGCTCGGCCCCTTGCACGGCGTGCCGATCCTGTTGAAGGACAACATCGATGCGACGCCGATGGTGAACTCCGCTGGTTCGCTGGCGCTCGCCAACCATCGCCCCAAGACCGATGCGTTCCTGGTCAAGAGGCTGCGCGAAGCGGGCGCGGTGATTCTCGGCAAGACCAACTTGAGCGAATGGGCCAACTTCCGTTCGTCGCGCTCGACGTCGGGTTGGAGCGGGCGCGGTGGACAGACCAGGAATCCCTACGCGCTGGATCGCAATCCGTGCGGTTCAAGCTCAGGCACGGGCAGCGCGATTGCCGCGAGTCTTGCGGCTGCCGGCATCGGCACCGAAACCGACGGCAGCATCATCTGCCCGGCCTCCGTGGCAGGTTTGGTCGGCCTGAAACCCACCGTGGGCCTGGTCAGCCGAAGCGGCATCATCCCGATCTCGCACACCCAGGACACGGCCGGGCCGATGACACGCACGGTGGCCGATGCGGCACTGCTGTTGACGGCAATTGCGGGGCGCGACGATGCAGACATCGCGACGACCGAAAGCAGCGGGCGCGCGGTATTCGACTATCTGGCGCGATTGAACAAGGATGGCCTCAAGGGCGCGCGCATTGGCGTGGTGCGCAAATCGATGGGCTACCACCCGGGCGTCGATGCGGAATTCGAGCGAGCGATTGCTGCGATCAAGGCGGCGGGCGCGACCGTGGTCGATGCGGACATTGCCACGGCCGGCAAATGGGACGACGCGGAATTTGAAGTGCTGCTGTATGAATTCAAGGCCGGCCTTGAAAGCTATCTGGCCAAAAGCGATGCACCGATCAAGACACTGGCCGGGCTCATCGAATTCAACAAGCAGAATGCGGCGAAGGAAATGCCGTACTTCGCGCAGGAACTGTTTGAGCAGGCGCAGGCGAAAGGCACGCTGAACGATCAGGCCTACATGGACGCGCGCGTCAAGGCACGGCGCCTGGCCGGACCGGAAGGCATCGACGCGGCGCTGAAAGCGCAGAACCTGGATGCATTGATCGCACCCGCGATGTCGCCGGCATGGCCCATCGATCCGGTCAACGGCGACCACTTCCTCGGCGCGGGTTACGGCGCAGCAGCCGTCGCCGGCACGCCCAGCATCACCGTGCCAATGGGTGAAAGCTTCGGCCTGCCGCTGGGCATCGTCTTCATGGGCCCGGCTTGGAGCGAGCCACGTTTGATCGAGCTGGGCTATGCGTTCGAGCAGGCTACCAAGGCGCGCAAGCCACCACGTTTTCTGCCAACTGCGTCGTTGGAAACTACCGGAACAACAAAAACGAAGTAGTCCGTCGAAGAAAGCAGGATATGCGCTCCATACGTTACTGCGCTTATCTTTGTAAGAGCGCACCTGGGCGCGATGGCTCTACCGGTAACGCCTCAGCGCGCCCTGGTGCGCTCCTACAAAACGCATCCAATCACAACATCAATGCGCGGCGAAACGCTCCCGGAAAAAGTTGTGCAGCATTGTGTACGCACGTTTGGCGGCGCGTTCGTTGTAGACGCAGCCGGGCGGATCCTTGGCATCGGCCTCGGCGAAGCAATGCACGGCACCGCTGAAGTTGACGAATTGCCAATCTGCGCCGCCGGCATCCATTTCCTTTTCAAAGCTGTCGATGTCCACATCGGTGATGCCGCGATCGTCGGCCCCGTTGAGTACCAGCACCGGTGTTTCGACCGCCCCGGCCTTGGCAGGCATCGTCGTACTCAATCCGCCGTGCAGGCTGACCACGCCGGCGATATCGCTGCCGCCGCGCACCAGCTCCAGTGCGGTACTGCCACCGAAGCAGAAACCGATTGCGCCAATCTTGCTGGCATCGAGCGGCGCATTGCCCGCCTGCGCCTTGAGCACTGCAACTGATTTTTCGGCGCGTGCGCGCAGCGTGGCGCGATCGGCGCGCAATTTGCCGGCGACCTTGCCGGCTGCCTCGGCATTCGTCGGGCGCACGCCCTTGCCGTAGACATCGGCCACCAACACCACATAGTCGTCGCCTGCGATCTGCTTTGCCTTGGTGATCGCGGACGGGGTGACACCCATCCAGTTCGGCACCATCACCAGGCCTGGACGTTTGGTTGCGGTGGCGTCGTCGTAGACCAGCACGCCGCTGAAACTCTGCTTGCCGATCTTCCATTCGACCGGTTTGGCCTGCATGGCGGCAAACACGGGTGCAGACAGCATCAACAGGGACAGCGCGAGGATCGAACGGCGCATGACGGTGGTCTCCCTTATGGAAGAGACGAGCGTACGTGGCGGATGTTCACTTGCCGTGAAACAGGTTTCCCAAAGTCGAGTCATCGGTTGTATGAGCATTGATCAATCGAGAGGCCGGCGTTTTAGCTCTCCCCTTCAAGGGAGGTGAGGGCGGATGCCTGCGAGCCACTGGCTCGCATCCGACCGAACGCCGTAGCGCTGTGCGCGGAGGCCGGACGGGTTGGGATGGTGTAGAAATTCGCGGTGACGTCAGGTGCAAGAGCAACACCATCCCCATCCCGGCCATTCCTCTTGAAGGGGAAGGAGACAAGCAGGAGCAAGCTCAGTCCTACCAACCGATTCCCAAGCCAGGAATCGCGGTGATCACGTCAGGATCGAATCCTGCAAGTTGCGCGAAATGGCGGCCGCGCTCGGTGTAATCGCGATAGGCGCCGAAGCTTGGCGCGCCGGGTGACAGCAGGAGTACGCCGTCACCGCGCAAGGCGTTGCGCGCGATTGCAACCGCGGATTCGAGATCGTTGGCCGCATGCAGGTCGACTCCGGCCTGCATCGCAACAGGTTCAAGCAAGGCATGGATACGCGGGCCGTTCTGGCCCACGGTGACGATGACTGCTGGTGCTTTCGCATGCATCGCATCGGCAAAACTGCTCCAGTCGATGCCCCGATCATGACCGCCGACAAGAATTGCGACGCGCTGGTCGCGGAACAGATCCAGCGCGGCAAGGCTGGCATGCGGCGTGGTGCTGATCGAGTCGTTGACATAAGTGATGCCGTCGCGCATGCCCAGCGTCTGCAGGCGATGCGGCAAAGGCTGAAAGGATGCCGCGTACGGCGCCAATGCCACCGCGTCAAGTCCAAGGGCTCCAATGGCTGTCAACACTGCACACAGATTGCTGAGGTTGTGGCGGCCGGGTAGCGGCAGTGCGCTCGTGTCGAGAATAAACCGTTCTCCGAGATACAGGTCATCGCCGCGCAGATGCCAGTCCTGCTCACGCCCGAACCAATGCACTTGCGATTGCGGCAACGACAACCGTTCAAGTCGTGGATCGTTTGCATTCAAGATGACGGCGCGTGGTTTTCCCTCAATCAGCAGCGCCATCTTGTCATCGACATAACGCTTCTCGCTGCCATGCCAGTCGAGGTGCTCAGGAAAGACATTGAGCGCAATCGCAACTTCTGGACGCACGCCACTGGCGGCGACGTCACGCGTCTGATAACTGGATAATTCGATGGCCCAGAATTCAGCCTTGACATCCAGGCATTCGAGCAACGGCAGGCCGATGTTGCCCGCGAGCACGGTTCGATGGCCGCCCGCACGCAGCAGATGCGCAAGCAACGCAGTCGTGGTGCTCTTGCCCTTGGTGCCGGTGACGCAGATCGTGCGCACGTCCGGCCGCTCGGCAAACCACAAGGCCGTTCCGCCGATGAACTGCGTGCCTCGCGAGGCTGCTTGCAACACTTCCGGTTTGTACGCGCTGATGCCGGGCGACTTGATGACGGTGTCGAATGCGGACAAGCGTTCGCCCGTGGCATCGGTCTCGACGCTCAGCAACGCATCGCTGACGCCATACGCATCAGACACTTCATCGGCTTTACAGAACAAGGTCAGCGGCAGCTGCGGCAGTCGCGCGCGAATGGCACGATACGCGGCGCGGCCCTCACGGCCCCAGCCCCATAACGCAACGCGCCTGCCTTCAAGCTGCGAGATGCGCACGGAGCTTGTCCCACAGCGGCGCGGGGATGCGGTGTTCGTCGTCGATCGCCATCAGTGCCGCGACATCAAGTGCGCCGGCATCGAGTTGCGGACGGATTTCGCGGGCGAAGCGTTCGACGATCGCGTCCTCGCGCCATTCCGGGCGCGCAGCCAGCGACGCCATTGCCGCGCGTGATTCCTTGCCTTCGCCGACGCACTCGAACGGCTTGTGGTCCTGGTATTCGAGCAAGCCGTCGTAGCCTGCGGTCTGCGCGGCATCGTCGAGCAGATTTCGGCCGAAGATGCCGACCAGGCGCGGCTTCGGCATGAATGGCGCCAATGCCAGGAACACGAAATGGCATTTCGGGCACACGCCGCACCAGCGATTGGCCGGGCGTTCGCCGAGCAGATGGAAATTGCGATTGCAGCTGGAGAAGTGCGCATCGTAGCGATCGGACTTCGCGAATTGCCGCGCGACCGCGAGTTCCGACAGCGGCCGCAGTAACGAGTAGTAGTTCAAATCCGCGGCGATGCGCTGCTGCACGTATTCGCCGAATGCACGCTCGAATGCCCAGCCTTTTGACCATTGGTGGTTCACTTCACCAGTGCCTTCGATGATGCTGCCGTAACTGGCGGAACGTTCGTTGGAAAACACGACTTGATTGACGCCTTGCAATAGCGCGGCAAACACGAGGATGGCGGAGTTGATTGCCGTCACCGGGATGTGGCCGTTCCAGGCCCCTTGCCGGTTGTACTCGAACAACTCGGGGGCGAGTTGGCGGCCGATGTTGAGCGTCGGCAAACCGGTGCGTTCGGCACAGGCCTTGATCAGTTGCGAGCCGCCGATCCAGCTGACGGTTTGTTCGATGCCGATGGCGCGCAGTGCTTCGATCGACACCAAAGAATCCTTGCCACCGCCGATGGCGACGAGGGCGTGTTGTTTCAGACCAAGCACAGTGGCCTTGTCTCTTGTGGGAGGCTCCTCGGCCCCGACTCGGGCCAGCGTCGGGGCTGAGGCCCCTCCCACAGGAAAGCGAATGCGCCCATGCAAGTTCAACCCGTTGCGATAGGCAAACTCGCCTAACCCATTGACATAGATCGTTTCGAGCAACGTCGCAGTCCGGACATCGATGGCATACCCATCGATGCGAATCTCTTCCGGTACCGCTGCCTTGTAATAACTCACGCCCGTTATCAAGTGCAGCAAGCGCAAGGCCTGCTCGATGGCTTGCGCACGTTGCGCATCAAGCTGGAACGGCGCACCGGGGAACGTGATGGTCTCGACCAGCTCCGGGCCATCATCGAATGCGTACACCAATCGCACGACGCCCGTGTCGCTGTCGAATTCGCAGCGCACGAAACGGAACGCACGGATCGCATCGCGATTGAAAACGAAAGCCGTCATTCCAGGCTGCTTCATTCCAGAATGTCCTCGGCGGGCAGCGCGCGCAGATTGTAGGTATTGGCCATGACCCTGCCGTAGGCGCCCGCATCGGCAACCAGGAAAACATCGCCTTCGGCGGTGGCCGCGGGCAAGTCGCGATGACGGCCGAGTACGTCGCTGCTTTCGCAGATGGGACCCACCACGTCGAACGGCAGCGTCTGCACGTCGTCGAAGCGGCTCAGGTTGTGGATGCCGTGCCAGGCCTCGTACAACGCGGGGCGCATCAACGCGTTCATGCCCGCATCCAGACCGACGCGGCGCACGCCGTCCTTCTCGACGACTTGGGTCGCGTGCAGCAGCAGCACGCCACATTCGGCCACCAGGTAACGGCCAGGTTCGACCGCTAGCTGGAAGCGCGGATATGCCGACTTGATGTCAGCCAAACCGTCGGCCCATGCGGAAAGATCGAACGCGGTCTCGTCGGGCGCATACGGGATGGGAAGGCCGCCGCCGATGTCGATGATTTCCACGGTGCCGATGCTGTCGGCGATGCCGGCGAGTTCGGCATACACCTCGCGCCAATGCTTGGGCTGGTCGATGCCGCTGCCCAGATGCGCATGCAATCCGTTGATGCGTGCACCGAGCCTGCGCGCCTCGTCGACGAAGTTGTCCAGCGCCGCGATCGGCAAGCCGAATTTCGATGCCGCGCCACCGGTGACGACTTTCGCATGGTGACCATCTCCGCGTCCCAAGTCGACGCGCAACCACAGTTCACGGCCGCGAAACACTTCCGGCCAATGGCGCAGCGCTTCGACATTATCCAGAGTGACAGTGACGCCCATTGCGAAGGCAGCCTGGTATTCCACCCGCGGCGCAAAACTTGGCGTGAACAGCACGCGGTGCGGGTCGAGGCCGGGCAAGGTCGCGAACGCATGCTCAAGCTCGCCCTGCGAGACGCATTCCAGACCGAAGCCTTCCGCTTCCAGCGCGCGCAGGATCGCCAGATGTGGATTTGCCTTCAGCGCGAAATAACGCCGGTCGATCGCAGTTGCCGCGTTCAAGGCGCGCGCGCGCTCACGGACGGTCGGCAAGTGATAGATATAACGCGGCGTGCCTTGCGCCGCACATTGCAGCAGGCGTTCGCGTTCGCCTTCCCACCACGGCGTCGCGCGTTGTACCGGGCCGTACGTGATCTCGCGCCAGCTTGGTCCGAACACGCTGGCATCGCCGACCGGCATTGCGCCGCTGCCGATCAGTTGCGCATGCAGTTCCGGCAACAGGCCGTCGGCATCGGCTTCGTCGATGACGAAGGTCAGGTTCAAATCATTCGATGATTGCGAGATCAGGTGCACGCGTTCGCGCCCGAACGCGGCCCACACGTCGGACAACTTGTGCAACAGCGAGCGCATGCCTCGGCCCACCAGCGTGATCGCCGCGCACGGCGCGATGACCTTGACCCGGCAGATCTGCGCCAGATCCGCGGACAGCTGCGCCAGCACGTCAGTGCTGACCAGGTTTTCGCTGGGGTCGAGCGACACGGTGACATTGGTCTCCGACGATCCGATCAGGTCCACCGACAAGCCATGGCGCTTGAAGCGCTCGAAGACGTCGGCGAGGAAACCGACCTGCTGCCACATGCCGACGGTTTCCATCGATACCAGCACGATGCCATTGCGGCGGCTGATCGCCTTGACGCCCGGGACGGTGACCGCATTGCCGTCGATGCGCGTCCCGGGCAAATCCGGGCGTTCGGTGTCGAGGATGGTTATCGGCACGCCGGCATCGCGGCACGGGCCGATCGATCGCGGATGCAGCACCTTTGCACCAGTGGTGGCGATTTCCTGCGCTTCGGCGTAGTCGAGCCGCGTCAGCAGGCGGGCGTCCGGCACCTCGCGCGGATTGGCGCTGAACATGCCAGGCACGTCGGTCCAGATTTCGACGCGTTGCGCGCCGAGCAGTGCACCGAAATACGCGGCGGATGTGTCGGAGCCGCCGCGGCCGAGGATCGCGGTGCCACCATCGGCGTGCCGCGAAATGAACCCCTGCGTCAACAACAAACGCGCAGGTTGTTGCGCAAAACGATGTTGCCAGTCTGCGTCGGCGCTGCGTCTGCATGACACCGACAACCGCGTCGACCAGTCATTCTGGTTCGGCAGCGCGATCGCATCGAGCCAGTCGCGCGCATCGCACCAGCCGAAATCCAGGCCTTGCGCTTGCAGGTATGCCGCGCCCAGCGTCGACGACAACAACTCGCCTTGCGCCAGCATGTCCGCCTGCCAGTCCAGCGAACGCGATTGCGCTCGCGCATCCGACTGCAATGCACGCAATGCGGCGGTGCGCTCGTGCAGGATCACATCGGCATCGAGGCCGAGCTCCTGTGCAAAACCCTGGTGACGCTGGATCAGCGCATCGATGCGCGTCGCGATGTCGCCGTCGCCATCGGCAATGGTCTGCAATGCGTTGGTGATTCCCGACAATGCAGACACCACCACCAGCACCCGCGCATTCCCGTTTTCAGCGCGCTCGCTTGCCAGGCGTCCGATCGTGTCCCAACGCGTGCGCTGCGACACCGAGGTGCCGCCGAATTTCAGCACGATCCAGCGGTCTGCGGGAAAATTGGCGGAGAGCATGGGGTATTTTGCTCGCCCGAACACCGGGCGCGAACGCGCAATTGTAGGGGCTGTTGTTACCAGGCAGGTTGTGAGTGTGCCCCGGCTCTTGCAGGAGCACACCTGGGCGCGACGGGCTTTTCCGGTAAGGCCTCATCGCGCCCAGGTGCGCTCCTACGACAGCCTGCTACCCTTCGCGTCTCCAGGCCCATGCGCAACATGACGCAACTTCGCTATCTGCAACTCGACGTCTTCGCCGACCGTCCCGGCGCGGGCAATCCGCTGGGCGTGGTGCTGGATGGCGAGTCCTTCGACCACGCTGCCATGCAGGCATTCGCCGCGTGGACCAACCTGTCGGAGACCATCTTCCTGTTGCCACCCACGGCGCCGGCTGCGGATTACCGCGTGCGCATCTTTACTCCACGACAGGAATTGCCGTTCGCCGGCCACCCCAGTGTGGGCGCTGCTTGGGCGGCGCTGGATGGCGGG